>NZ_JAIUKC010000118.1:0-34554 GCF_020177435.1 Saccharopolyspora sp. 7B
AACACCACGAAGCCATCGTCCGCCGGGCCATGATCCACACCACCAGCAAACGCCTCACCTGAGAACAGGAACAGGCACTCAGGGGCACCTGGATTCTCACGCGGAAACGAAACACTGGATCAATTTTAATGATGTCGTGAATAGCTACCTGAAGAGCAGCTATGGCGAACGCCACTACCAGGAAATTCCAATGTAACGCCGGGGATGCCCGAGGGGCGCCACCGTGGCGCCCACCGCAAGGTCCGGGCCCGCGTCGAGCACGCCTTCGCCCGCATGAAGAGCTGGAAGATCCTCCGCGACTGCCGTCTCAAGGGCGGGCAATGACCACGGCCGGCCCTGCGGACCGGATCGGCCCCCTCACTCCGCAGGGCGGTGATCAGCTTGCTGAACTGCTGAAGGCTCAGCCCGATGAACGGACCAATCCACGAGGGCTCCGACGCCGTGATCACACCAGCCACGGCAAGATCATCCCACCTCTGACCATCGGTTACGGGACAGCCTCTAGCCCATGTTGGCCACGGCGGTTCGAGATTTTCGTGACTTGCTGAACGTTCACAGCCTGCTTTGCGCTACTGCGTGCGGGTGAACTTAGCGGCGGAATCACAGGCAAAGGCATCGAGCAAAGGATTCGGCGAGTGATGCTTGTCTGCGATCAGTGTTCTTGCAGGTCAGCACAGCGCCGAGGGTGAACGCACTTCTAATCCTGAGGTCGCAGGTTCGAGTCCTGCCGGGGGCGCTCCGATGCTGGTCACAGCGGTGGGGGACGATCTCGATCAAGATCATCCCCCACTTTACCCTCCCGCCTCGCTCTGCTCGCCCAGGGCCGAGGAAGTCGGGCCGGCGGACCGGTCGGAACACGCCGTTCGCGTTGGCGGAATCGGTGCGGACGTCCCGGTGCTCGGCGACTTTCCCGTTGTCCGGCCGGAACCGGTCTGTGGGAGCACGCCGGGCGGCCGGGTTTCCGGATCAGGGGTGAATGCGTGGCCGCCCCGTTCCCTCGGCGCCGACGCGCTCGATGTTCAGCCGTCGCGCATGTGCAGGAAGCCGCTGAACGCTTCGGGGTGATCCTGGAGGCCCGGGGCCGATGTGGTCGGCGATCGCCTTTTCCGGGACGCCACCGAGAGCCGTCCGGTGGTGCTCCACGACGATCTTCTCGTGCTGCTCCGGATCGGACGTCGCGCCGTGCTCCGGTTCTGCGATGCGCCGCTGCGCGCGGTGGTTCCTCGTTCGGTTCCGCGCGCGAGGGATCCGGCCGGGTTCGGAAGCGCTGCGGTCGTGTCGCGCCGCGCGCGGGATCAGCGTTCGGGCGAGGGCGGGCCGCTTCCCTGGACGCGGTCGAGCCACTCGTCCAACAGCGCCTTCTCCGGTGCGGTGAGGCGGTCGACGTCGGGCAGGGCCGCGCGGAGGGTGGTGGCCGCGCGCGCCACCGGGTCCGCGGCCGAGGGCCGGTCGGCGGGGTCTGGAACGGTGATCACGCCGCGGACCATCTCGAAGGCGCGGTCGGCGAGCGCGTCGGCGTCCGCCGGGTCGGAGTCGCTGCCGATCAGGGTGAAGATGGTGCCCCGCCCGGCCGCGTGCATCAGCTGCACCGCCTGCGGTTCGGGGACCGCTAGCCGTCCCGCTTCGGCGATCGCGTGGATGAGGCCGGTCAGGATCCGTTCCGCCTGCTGCTCCGCCTCCGAGGGGGCGCGGCGCCTGCGGGAACCGTAGAGGGCGCTGTAGACGTCGGGGTTCTCCAGGCCGAAGCCGATGTGCAGCCGCCACCCGTTGCGGAGGTCTTCGACCGGGTCGCCGGAGGGGCGCATCGCGGTCTTGCCCGCGAGGTACGTGCTGAGCGCGTGCCCGGCGACCGCGTCCATCAGGTCGTCCTTGTCGCCGAACAGGCGGTAGATCGCCGGGGCGTGCACGCCCGCCGCGGTCGCGACGGCCCGGGTGCTCACCGCGGCCGGGCCCCCTTCGTCGAGCAGGCGCTTGGCCACTTCGACGATCTTCATCTTGGTGTCGGTCGATCCCACGATCGGCAACGATAGCAGTCCCCTCGCCTGGAAGTATCAGTGATAACACTCTGGTTGCTCCGCCGGAAGTATCGGTGTTACCGTTTTAAGGGTAACGACGAAACTGGAGTACAGATGAAGACCACAGGACGCACCGCACTGATCGTCGGCGGCACGTCGGGCATCGGCCTGGAGTTCGCGCACCAGCTGACCGCGCTCGGCAACTCCGTCGTGATCACCGGCCGCGACCGGGAGCGGGTCGAGGAGCTGGCCGCCGAACACGGTTTCGCCGGAGAGGTCGTGGACGTCACCGACGCCGCGTCCATCACCGCGCTGCGCGACCGGGTCGTCGACCGGTTCCCCGACTTGGACACCGTGCTGATCAGCTCCGGCATCATGCTCCCGGAGCGGCACCTCGAGGCCGATGCGCTCGAAGTCGCCGAGCGGACGATCTCGACCAACCTGCTGGGCACCATCCGCGTGTTCACCGCGTTCCTGCCGCACCTGCGCACCCGGCCCGAAGCGTCGATCATCACCGTCACCTCCGGCCTCGCCTACGTGCCGATGCCGCTGACGCCGACCTACTCGGCGACCAAGGCCGGCGTGCACGCCTTCACCGAGGCCGTGCGGGCACAACTGCGCGGCACGCCGGTGCAGCTGATCGAGCTGGCGCCGCCGTTGACCAGGACCACGCTGATGGGGCCGGGCACCGACCACGCCGGGGCCATGCCGTTGGGCGAGTTCGTGTCCGAGGCGATCGGCCTGATCCAGGCCGACCCGGACATCCGGCAGGTGCTCGTGGACCGGGTGAAGCCGCAGCGGTTCGCGGCCGTCGACGGCACCTACGACGAGCTGTTCGAGAACCTGGTGGCCCGCCTCTGACCCGGGCGGTCACGTGCGGCCGGTCGTCCCCGCGAGGTGCCGCGGCCGCTCGCCGGGGTCGGAGCCGGGCGGAACGCGTGACCCGCCGCCGAGCGCGCAGCGTGCCGCGCGGCTCACCCCAGGACCAGATCCGCCCGCGCCCCACCGGATTCGGCGGTGCCGAAGCGGAGTTCCGCGCCGATCACCCGCGCCTGCCCGGCGGCGATGGTCAGTCCGAGCCCGTGCCCGCCGCCGCGTTCGGCGCGTCCGGTGCGGAACCGCCGCGGCCCGTCGGCGAGCAGGTCTGCGGGGAAGCCGGGGCCGTGGTCCGCGACGGTGAGGGTGGCGCCGCACACCGAGAGCACCACCGGCGGTCGCCCGTGCCGGTGGGCGTTGCGGAGCAGGTTCACCAGGATCCGCTGCACCCGCCGTGGATCGGTGTCCACCTCCGCGGGCTCGGCGACCTCCAGCCGCACCGGTTTCTCGGCGGCGGCGGCGGCCCGCTCGGCGAGCAGGTCCGCGCCGATGCGTTCCGGGGCGCCCTGCTCCCCGTCGGTTTCGAGGCGGGCCACTTCGAGCACGTCCTCGATCAACCCGCGCAGCCGGGACACCCGGTCGCGGACCAGTTCGCTCGGCCGCCCCGGCGGGAGCAGTTCGGCGGCGGTGACCAGGCCGGTCACCGGGGTGCGCAGTTCGTGCGCGATGTCGGCGGTGACCCGGCGCTCCGCTTCCAGCCGTGCCCGCAGCTCCGCTGCCATCGCGTCCACCGCCCCGCCGAGCGCGGTCACCTCGTCGCGCCCGGCTCCGGCGATGGTGTTGCCGACGCGGGCAGCCAGCTCGCCGTCGGCGATGCGCAGCGCCGTCGCCGACGCCGCGCCGATCCGCCGCGCCAGGCGCTGGCCGATGAACACCGCCAGCGCCCCGGACACCAGCAGCAGCGCCACCACACCCAGCACCAACGCCTGGTCGAGCTGCGCCAGCAGCCGGGCCTGCTCGGCGTACGGGTCGTGGACGGTCAGCACGTGCCCGCCGACCTCGGTGCCCGCCCACACCGCCGGGTCGGCGGCGTCCGCGTCCACGTAGGTCGCGAACGAACCGGCCCGCACCGCGGCCACCAGCGGTGCGGGGGCGGACGCGTCGTCCAGGCTCGCGGACTCGGGCAGGTCGCGGTGCGCGTAGTACGACTCCGCCGCGATCCGCAACCTGCTGCCGGTCTCCTGCCTGCTCAACGCCTCGCTGAGGTCCACGGCGCGGTAGTGCGTCCACAGCGCGAACGCCACGCCCGCCAGCGCCGCGACCCCGGCGATCGCCAGCGCGTTCTTCACCGCGACGCGCACGTCAGCCCACCAGCTTGTAGCCGAACCCGCGGACCGTCTCGATGCGCTCCTTGCCGACCTTCACCCGCAGCCGTTGCACGTGGACGTCGACGACCCGGGTGTCGCTGCTCGCCGGGTAGTCCCACACCTGTTCCAGCAGCCGCCCGCGGGACAGCACCCGGCCTGGCTCACCGGTGAACTCCAGCAGCAGGCGCAGTTCGGTCGGCGTCAGCGACAGCAGCCGCCCGCCGCGGCGCACCTCCAGCGAATCCCGGTCGAGCTCCAGGTCGCCGAACGCGAGCCGGTCGCCCGCGGACGCGTCCTCGGCGGGCCGTACCGGTTCCCGCCGCCGCAGCGCGGCGCGCAGCCTGGCGACCAGGACCATGGTGTCGAACGGCTTGGTCACGTAGTCGTCGGCGCCCGCCTCCAGGCCCTGCACCACGTCGACCGCGTCGCTGCGCGCGGTCAGCATCAGGATCGCCACCGAGGACTCCTCCCGGATGCCGCGGCACAGGCTGATCCCGTCCAGCTCGGGCAGCATCACGTCGAGCAGCACGACGTCGGGTTCCCGCTCGCGGAACGCCGCCAGCCCGGCCAGCCCGTCGCCCGCGGTGCGGATCTCGAACCCGTACCGACGCAGCGCCAGCTCGGTGGCCTCCCGGATCACCTCGTCGTCCTCGACGAGCAGCACTGTGGTGCCTCGGACGTCCCAGCTCATCGGATGATGGTCCCCCAACCGCCGTACGGCGTGGTGCCGGGCGCGCCGCCGGTGCGCTCGGCCATCGCGAACCGGTGTCCGTCCCAGCTGAACCGGAGCCGTTCCGTGGCGGTCGGGCAGCAGTGCGCGTCGTCCGGCGCGTAGAGGTCCCGGTCCAGCACCAGATCACCCCCTTCGGCGCGGAGCCCGGCGTCCGGGCCCAGGTAGCCGAACACCAGCGAGACCTGCTGGTCGCGGACGCTGTAGACCAGCGTTGCCTTGGTGCCACCGCTGCCGCTGTCGTGCACGGGGGCCAGCACGTCGGCCTCGCCGTCCTTGGTGACGTCCGCGTACACCGGGTCCTCCAGCCCGCACACCGAGCAGCCGCGCAGGATCCGCTTCACCTCGTCCGGCACCTTCGGATCGGCGAGCACCGTGCTGCGCAGGTCGATGTTGCGGATGTTGCGCAGTTCGGCGCCGGTCGGCGGGGCCACCTCGGCGGTCGTGGCGGGCTGCGGCGGTGCGAGCGCCGGGCCCTCGACCCGCAGCGCGGGACTTCCGCATCCGGCGCACCCGGCCGACACCGCCAGCACCGCGACCGCGGCGGCCGCGCGGATCGTCGTTCGCACCTTCGTCCTCCTTCACCCGCGGAACGCACCCGAACGTAGGCGGGGATCGTCGCGGTGACCCGACGGCCGGGTAACAGGCGGCGCGCGAAATCCACTCGACGAGGCCACGAACTGCTGAAACACGACTGCCCCTCGACCGATGGGTGACCGTTGCACGAGCTCCGGGCCGCCGTGAGGTCCGCTCCCTAGCGTCGTCGTCGAGCGGTGGGAACACCGGAAGCGAACGGAGAGGAAACACCATGCGCATGCGGAACCTGACCCTGGCGGTCGCCGGAGCCGGTCTGCTCCTCGGGGCGCCCGGGGTCGCGCTCGCGGCCGGTGGTGACGAGCTGCACGTGACCGCGGACGGGCTGGTCAAGCCGAACCAGGAGATCACCGTCACCGCCGACTGCCCGGGCCTCGGCGCCACGGCCACCTCGTCGTTCGGATCGGTCGCCCGGCTCGGGCCCGCCGTCGACGCCGGCGTGCTGATCGGTTCGCTGCGGGTTCCCAACCAGGTGCCCGCACCGGAGGGCGACGCGAACACCATCACCGTGCGCTGCGACAGCGGTGAGACCGGGTGGATCTCGCTGCCCGACGCGGGCAACTCGGACTCGCAGCGGCCCGCCGGGCTCTGACGACGACCGGCGGCGGGACCCGGCACGGGGCCCGGGACCGACGTCGGCGCACCGCGACCCGCCTCGGGCGGGAGCGGCGGGCGGTGGCCGGAATCGGGGCCGGTCACCGCCCAACCGGGCCCGCGACCTGGCGACGAGGCGCGAGGGCACCCGAAACCGCAGGTCAGGGTCCGGCGGTTAGGCTCGTTCCGTGGCTTCTGAGACCGTTCCCGGCGCACGCAGCAGGTCCACCACCGTCGGAATCCTGGTCGTCACGGCCGGGATCCTCGCCGCGGTGGTGGCGGCGGCGCTGACCGCGTTGTCGGCGAGCGACGCGTACGCGGCGTACGGCCTGCCCGACCCGGGCGCGGTGACCGAATACGGCCTGCCCGTGGTGCGGGTCCTCGCCGAGACCGGCGCGGTGGTGTGCATCGGCTCGTTGCTGCTGGCCGCGTTCGGCATCCCGGCGAGCCGGTCCGGCCCGCTGCTCGCCGACGGCTACGCGGCGGTGCGGGCCGCGGGCTGGGCCGCCGGGCTGTGGTGCGTGGGGGCCGCGTTGCTCGTGCCGTTCACCGCCGCCGACGCCACCGGGCGGCCGATCGGTGATGTCCTTGACGCCCAGGTGCTGTTCGGCCTCGTCGACGCCTTGGAGGAGGCGAAGGCGTGGCTGCTGACCGCGGGGATCGCGCTGGTGCTGGCCGTCGGCTGCCGCGTGGTGCTGTCCTGGGGCTGGACGGTGGTGCTGTTCGCGGTGTCGCTGCTGGGCATGTTCCCGCTGGTCGCCACCGGCCACTCGGCGAGCGGCGGGGCGCACGACATCGCCACGAACAGCCTGCTGTTCCACCTGTTCTCGGCCACGTTGTGGGTCGGCGGGCTGGTCGCGCTCCTCGCGCACCTGGCGCGCGGGGGTGCGCACGCGGGGCTGGTGGCGCGCCGGTTCTCGCGGATCGCGCTGGTCTGCTGGATCGTGATGGCCGCCTCCGGGGTGGTGAACGCCTTCGCGCGGGTGCCGCTGGACCAGCTGTTCAGCACCACCTACGGGGTGCTGGTGCTGGTCAAGGTGGTGCTGCTGGTGGTGCTCGGCGTCATCGGCCACTTCCAGCGGGAGCGGGCGGTGCGGACCGTGGCGGAGGGCGGCGGCGGGCTGCTGCGGCTCGGCGCGGTCGAGGTGCTCGTCATGTTCGCGACGATCGGGGTGGCCGTCGCCCTCGGCCGCACCCCGCCGCCGGCCGAGCTGGGGGCGGTGCCGGACCGCACCGAGCTGCTGATCGGCTACCCGCTGGACGGGCCGCCGACGGCCCTCCGGCTGCTGTTCGACTTCCGCTTCGACCTGGTCTTCGGCACGGCGGCGCTGGTGCTCGCCGGGCTGTACCTGTACGGGGTGCGGGTGCTGCACCGCCGCGGCGACCGGTGGCCGGTGGGGCGGACGGTCGCGTGGCTGTGCGGCTGCGCGAGCGTCCTGGTGGCCACCTCGTCCGGAGTGGGCCGGTACGCGCCGGCGATGTTCAGCGTCCACATGGGCCAGCACATGGTGCTGTCGATGCTGGCGCCGGTGCTGCTGGTGCTCGCGGGGCCGACGTCGCTGGCGTTGCGGGTGCTCAGGCCCGCGGCGAAGGGCGGCCCGCCGGGGGCGCGGGAGTGGCTGCTGGCGTTCCTGCACTCGCCGCTGACGCGGTGGTTGACGAATCCGTTCGTGGCGCTGGCGTTGTTCACCGGCTCGTTCTGGGCGCTGTACTTCTCCGGCCTGTTCGACGCGGCGCTGCCGCAGCACTGGGCGCACCTGGTGATGAACGCGCACTTCCTGCTCGCCGGGTACGTCTTCTACTGGCCGGTGATCGGGATCGACCCGGCGCCCCGGCCGCTGCCGTCGCTGGCGAAGCTGGGGATGGTGTTCGCCTCGATGCCGTTCCACGCGTTCTTCGGGATCACGTTGATGATGTCGAACACCGTGATCGGGTCGGACTTCTACCGCGGTCTTTCGCTGCCGTGGGCGTCGGACCTGCTGGCGGACCAGAACCTGGGCGGCGGGCTCGCGTGGGCGTCGGGGGAGGTGCCGCTGGTGGTGGTGATGCTGGCGTTGCTGATCCAGTGGTCGCGCGCGGACTACCGGGAAGCGCGGCGGTTGGACCGCAAGGCCGCGGTGGACGGGGACGCGGATCTGGCGGCCTACAACGAGATGCTGCGGCGGCTCTCCGCTGGGGACGCGTCGGGTTCGGGGGCGAAGAACCCGACCTCTCGCTCCGACGGGTGACCCTCGATGAGGGGTTAACCACCGGATTCCGATGAATCGGTCCACAGCGGCGCGATCTGTGCACAGATCGTGAAACCGGGGTGGCGGTGGGTGATCGGCGCCGCGCATCCTGGAACCCGAGCCGACGGACGGCTCCGCGTTCCAGGAGGTGGCGAGATGTTCGAGACGACCGTGGCCGTGGTGGGGACCGTGCTCACCGAACCGAGGATCCGCACCACCCCCGGCGGAGAGCGGGTGGTGTCCTTCCGCCTGGCGGGGAACTCCCGCCGCTACGACCGGGAGGCCGAGCGCTGGACCGATGGCGACCGGCTGATCGTGACCGTGAACTGCTGGCGCCGGGTCGCCGACGGGGTGCTCGGCGTGGTGGGCAAGGCCACGCCGCTGGTCGTGTCCGGGCGGCTGCACACCCGCGAGTTCGAGTCGGCCGCCGGTCGGCGGACGTCGGTGGAGGTGGAGGCCGCGGCGGTGGGCCTGGACCTGGCCCGGGGCAACCGGTTCCCCAGATCGGCCGAGCGCCCGGCCGCCGAACGCGATGCCGCCGCGACCGGCCCCGGAACCGGCCGGCCGGACGTCGCGGCGCCCCGCGACGGGTGATCTCCGCGCCACCCGGTAGGTCGGTGACCAGCGGTGGAGCAGGTGCGGTGCGGGCTGTGCGCGGCTGCCGGCGCGGCAATCGACGGCGGTGCACGAGCCGACACGGGACGCAACTACGATTCAGGGCATGGCCGAGTTCATTTACACCATGAAGAAGGTGCGGAAGGCACACGGGGACAAGGTCATCCTCGATGATGCGACCATCCAGTTCTACCCGGGTGCCAAGATCGGCGTCGTTGGCCCGAACGGCGCCGGCAAGTCGACCGTGCTCAAGATCATGGCGGGACTCGAGCAGCCGAACAACGGCGAAGCGTTCCTCTCGCCCGGCTACACCGTCGGCATCATGCAGCAGGAGCCGCCGCTCAACGAGGAGAAGACCGTCCTCGGCAACGTCGAAGAGGGCGTCGGCGAGATCATCGAGAAGCTGCACCGCTTCAACGCCATCGCCGAGCAGCTCGCCACCGACTACACCGACGAGCTGATGGAGGAGATGGGGCGCCTCCAGGAGGAGCTCGACCACGCGGACGCGTGGGAGATCGACTCCCAGCTCGACCAGGCGATGGACGCGCTGCGCTGCCCGCCGCCGGACGCCCAGGTCAGCCACCTCTCCGGTGGTGAGCGCCGCCGCGTCGCGCTGTGCAAGCTGCTGCTGAGCAAGCCCGACCTGCTGCTGCTGGACGAACCCACGAACCACCTGGACGCCGAGAGCGTGCTGTGGCTGGAGCAGTTCCTCGCGAACTACCCCGGCGCCGTCCTCGCCGTGACGCACGACAGGTACTTCCTGGACAACGTCGCGGGCTGGATCCTGGAGCTCGACCGCGGGCGCACCTACCCGTACGAGGGCAACTACTCCACCTACCTGGAGAAGAAGCAGGAACGCCTCGCGGTGCAGGGCAAGCGCGACCAGAAGCTGCAGAAGCGGCTGAAGGAAGAGCTGGAGTGGGTCCGTTCCAACGCCAAGGCCCGGCAGACCAAGTCCCGCTCCCGCCTGGACCGCTACGAGGAGATGGCGGCCGAGGCGGAGAAGACCCGGAAGCTGGACTTCGAGGAGATCCAGATCCCGCCGGGTCCGCGGCTGGGCAACCAGGTCGTCGAGGTCGAGAACCTCAAGAAGGGCTTCGGCGACAACCTGCTCATCGACGGGCTCTCGTTCGACCTGCCGCGCAACGGCATCGTCGGCGTCATCGGCCCGAACGGCGTCGGCAAGACGACCCTGTTCAAGACCATCGTCGGGCTGGAGCAGCCGGACGCGGGCACCGTCAAGGTCGGCGACACCGTCCGGTTGTCCTACGTCGACCAGAACCGGGCCAGCATCGACCCGAAGAAGAACGTGTGGGAGGTGGTCTCCGACGGTCTCGACTACATCCAGGTCGGCCAGGTCGAGATGCCGTCCCGCGCCTACGTCAGCGCGTTCGGCTTCAAGGGCCCCGACCAGCAGAAGCCCGCGGGCGTGCTCTCCGGTGGTGAGCGCAACCGGCTGAACCTGGCGCTGACCCTCAAGGAGGGCGGCAACCTGATCCTGCTGGACGAGCCGACGAACGACTTGGACGTCGAAACGCTGGGCTCGCTGGAGAACGCGCTGGAGCAGTTCCCCGGTTGCGCCGTGGTGATCTCGCACGACAGGTGGTTCCTGGACCGCGTCGCCACGCACATCCTGGCCTGGGAGGGCGACGACCAGAACCCGGCCAAGTGGTACTGGTTCGAGGGCAACTTCGAGGGCTACGAGAAGAACAAGATCGACAGACTGGGGCAGGAAGCCGCCCGTCCGCACAGAGTCACCCACCGGAAGTTGACCCGGGGCTGAACCTGAACGGGGAGGCGTCTTGGCCAGCGTGCACGGAGCTCATCCGGGCGGTGCGCAGGAATTGTTCGAACCCGCTTGGCAGATGCGCTGGCGGGTGCCCGAGCTCGCCCTGATGCTCGGCGATCAAGCCGTGGCGGAGGCCAGACGCATCGGTGACCGCGCGTTGCGGCTCCGTGCCGAGGCGGTGGCGCTGTTCGCGTCCAACCGCCTCGGGCACGGGGTCGCGATCACCCAGCGGGCCATCAGCGCCGTCCGGGACGCGGAGCGCGCGGGCGATCACGAGATCGCCGCGGAGCTGCGCGTCGAGCTCGCCTGCTGCGCCCGCACCGCGGGCGGGCACGAGGTCGCCCTGCGCGTGCTGCAACCGGTGCTGGAACGCGAGCGGATCGAACCGGCGCTGCGCGCGCACGCGCTGCTGGAGCTCGCCGCCGCGCTGCCCGGCAAGCAGCGGGAGTCCGAACGGGCCGAGGCGCTCGACGAGGCCGACCGGCTCTACGCGGCGGCCTCCGAGCTGAACCGGGACACCAGCAGGCTGCTGCTGGCACGGGTGCGCACCGCGCGCGCCGGGCACCTGCGGCGCAACGGCGATTTCGAGCAGGCCGCCCGGGCCGCCGAAGAAGGGCTGGCCCTGCTGGACCGGCTCGGCGACCCCGCCGCGGAGAGCGGTGAGATCCGCGCGCGCCTGGTGCTGGAGCGGGTCCACTCCCTGCTGGACCTCGGGCGCCGCACCGAGGCCGTCGAGGCCGCCTCGCCGGTCATCCGCACGCCCGTGCGCGCGGCCGCGGCCGGGCCGTCCGGCTGGTTGCGGCTGGCGCTGGCGACCCGCGTGCACCTGCCCGCCGGGGATCTCGCCGCGGCGGTGCGGCTGCTCAACGACGCCGCCGCCAACGCGGAACGCCACAAGCTGGACTGCCTGCTCACCGAATCGCTGAGCATGTCCTCGCAGACCCACGAGAAGGCGGAGGAGTTCGTCGAGGCGCTGGCCACGCTGCGCCGCGCGTACGCCGCGGACCGGCGCTGGCGGGCCGCCGTGCACGCCGCCCGGGTCCGGCTGCTGGAGGAGTTCCCGGCGCTGGCCACCGGCACCGGGCCTCCCCCGGCGGCACCGGGACCGGCGGGCACGACCACCGCCGCGCCGGAGGCCGCCGCGCCGCTCCCCGTCGCCGCACCGCCGCTGACCACGTCGGCGGACGTCCCGGCCCGCGCTCCGGCCGAGTCCTTCGGCAGCACCGGAACCACCGTGGCCGAGTCCTCCGGCGCCGACGCACCGGCCGCGGGATCCGGCCGTCGCGCGCACTCGGCGGAACCGGCGGTGGCCGGGGCGCACGACGTGGCCGCGGAAGCACCGCAGCAGCAGGAGACCGCGGGCCGCCGCCGCGCGGACGGCACGGGCCGTCCGCAGCGCACCACCGGCAGTCCGTTCGCCGCGAACTCCGGGTTCTCCCCGCCGCCCGAACCGGCGGAGCCCGTGCCCGCTCCGGATCCGCCGAACGAGCGTCCCGCGGCCGAGGCGACCCCGGAAGTCCCGACCGGGGCCGCGAACCGCATCGCTCCGGAGGACCCGCTCGACGAGTACCGCAAGCCGGGGGAGAGCAGCGTGCGCGACGCGGCGCGCAGGCTGATGGACACGTTGACCAGCCGCGTCGCCGACGACCGCAGGACGCACCAGGACCAGGGCGAGCAGCGCCGGGACCCCGGTCCGCTCGGTGCCATGCCGGCTCCGCGCGCGCCCGAGCCGGAGGCCGCGGGCACCGGCGGCAAGCGCCGCGCCCCTGAACCGGAGGAGCCCGCGGCGGAGGACTCCGGTCGGCACGGCGGCATGGACGTCCCGGTCGGCCGCGTCACCTCGGCGCCGTTCGGCGAAGGTTTCCCGGTCTACGACTTCGGTTCCCGCAGCGGACCGGCGATCCCGGAGCCGGAACCGGAAGGCGCGCGCACGGCCGAACCGGACGACGCGCCCGCTCCGCGCACCCGCGGCTCCCGGCGCCGGGAGGACGTCGCCGAGCCGCCGCCCACCGAGGTGAGCGCCCCGTGGGATCGCGGCGCACCGGGCGAGCCGAGCTTCCCGGACGTCACGGCGATCATGCCGGTCATCTCGGTGCCGGACCACGAGCCGCCGCCGACCTCGCAGGTCGGTGCGGTCGAGCACCTCGACGAGGACCGTGCGGAGCCGGATGCCGACGCGGCTCCGGGGACGCACGAGGAGGGTGGCAGGCGCTCGCGCGGCCGCACCCTCGCCGAGATCCGGGAGAGCCTCGCCGAGATGCAGCGCCACGGCCGCGAGGACGGCGCCCGGTCGCGCCGCGCGGCGCCGGAGCCCGCCGACGCCGGCGGGTACGAGGAGTCGCTGCCGGAGGATCCGCCGCGGTCCGGGGCTTCGTGGGCGGACCGCTACCTGGGCGCCTTCCTGGACGAGCGGGGAAGTGCCGGGGAAGGCGGTTCCGGCGGTCAGCACACCGGCGACAGGCACACCGGATCGACCGGCACCGCCGGTGCGAGCGAGGAGACTTCGGGTTCCGGTGGTCGCCGCCGCGCCCGGCACGCCGACCCGGACGACCGGTTCGGCGGCACCGCGCCGGATCCGCCGCGCTGGGACGCGGCGCCGTGGGACCGGCCGTCGTCCGCGCACGCCGCCCCCGACCCGCTCGGTCCACAAGGGACGGTCGAGTCGGCGGACGGGTTGCCGCCGACGCTGGGAATGCTGTCCGAGCCCACCGGGACGACCTCGTACCCGGGCGGTGGCGAGCCGGAGGTCTCCCCGTTCGACCGCACCCGCCCCGATTTCGGCCCGGTGCACGGCGCGTCCGAGTCCGACGACCAGCCCTTCGCCGCACCCGGTGGTACCGCCGCCGACCGCCTCGAATCGGCGGCGGAGCTGCTGGCCCGGCACCAGGACGGGAGCACGCAGGCCGCGGAGGAACCCGCCGGTGAGGTCGGCCTGGCGGACCTGCTGGCCGAGGCGCTGCTCGCCTACGAGAACGGCAGGCGCCAGGACGACGACGGACCGGGGCGGCACGGCCGGCCCGGTACCAACGGTCATCCGATCGGCCTGCCGCACCAGCACGAGGCGGAGCCGGATCCCGACGCGCGGCCTCGGCACCGCCGTCCCGCCCAGGACACCTGGACGCCCCGGTACTGAGCCGCGGACCCGTGCCCGCAGCGGTGTCGCGCGGGCGCGGGGGCCGCGGTGATCGGACGCCTGGCCACCGCCGCGCGATCCCGCCTGGCGCTCGTCCCGGTGCGCGCGGGCGCGGCGACGCGATCGCGCCCTGTCCCGCCGCATCCCGGCACCTCCGCGAGTTCCGGCGACCCGGCCGGTGTCTCGACCTCGCCCGCGCGACCGCCGATCGAGACACCGCCCGGTTCCCGTCCGCCCGGCGTCGCGCACCGCCGGACCACTCGTCCGGAGGCACCGTGATCCTCCACACCCGCCCACCTGCACGCCCCCGTTCGCACAGTCCGCGCACCTCCGGAACCACCCGGAAATCGGAACGTCGCAGGAGGTTTCCGGTGGGAACGGTGCCGCTCCCACCTGATCGGCGCGCGGCCTGGCAGGCTTAGGGTGGAAGCCGTGTTGGCACAACGCGGTGCCGTCAAGCGTGGAGCAGCTGAAGATGACCTCGAAACCCCGATCCGCCATCCCCGACGCCGCGACCGGCGGGGCCGCCGTGCTGGAGAACCCGGAGGCCGCGAAGGCCTGGTTGCTCGACCGCGCCGCCGACTCCGCGGGGGAGCTCGGCGAGTTGCTGCGGACCTACTTCCGGCATGTGCCTGCCGAAGAGCTCGCCGGTGACGAACCCGACGAGCTCGTGGAGGCGCTGCGTTCGCACCACGCGCTCGCCGCCGAGCGGGTCGCCGGCCGTCCGCTGGTGCAGGTGGTGAACCCCAGCCTCGACGACGGCGGCTGGCGGAACCAGGCGACCGTGCTGCAGCTGGTCACCGACGACATGCCGTACCTGGTGGACAGCGTGATCGCCGAGCTGACCCGGCACGGTGCCGAGGTGCAGCGGATCATCCACCCGATCGTCGTGGTGCGCCGCGATGCCGCGGGCGCGCTGCTGGAGGTCTTGCCGCACGCGGACCCGGGCGCGCCGCCCGCGGACGCGCTCGCCGAGTCGTGGATGCTCGCCGAGGTCGACCGGATCACCGACGCGGACCGGCTGCAGGCGCTGGAGCAGGGCCTGCGCACCGTGCTCGGTGACGTCCGCGAGGTCGTCGAGGACACCGAGCGGATGCTGACCACCGCCCGCTCGCTGGCCGACGAGCTGGAGTCGCAGCCGGGGGCGCTGCCCGGCAAGCAGGCCGCGGACAGCGCGGGGCTGCTGCGCTGGCTCGCCGACGGGCACTTCACGTTCCTCGGCTACCGGCACAACGAGCTGGTCGAGCGGGACGGCAAGCCCGCGCTGAGCCCGGTGCTGGGGTCCGGTCTCGGCGTGCTGCGCAGCGACACGGTCGCCGCCGAGGACCTCACGACCGGTCCGGACGTGCTGACCAGCACCCGTTCCGGAGAGCCGCTGGTGCTCACGCAGGCCAGCACCCCGTCGACGGTGCACCGCTCGGTGCACCCGTTCTACGTGGGCGTGCTGACCTTCGACGAGAACGGCGCGGTCACCGGGGAGCACCGGTTCATCGGCCTGTTCACCACCACCGCGCTGCACGAGAACGTGCTGGACATCCCGTTCATCGAGCGCCGGGTGCGCGAGGCGATCCACGGCGCCGGCTTCCCGCTGGAGTCGTACTCGGGCCAGCGGATGCTGGAGGAGATCCAGAACTACCCGCGCACCGAGCTGTTCTCCACCGACCTGGACACGCTGCGCGAGACGGTGACGGGCGTGCTGGCGCTGGCCGAGCGCCGGAAGCTGAAGCCGTTCGTGCGCCGCGACCCGTACGGCCGGTTCTTCTCCTGCCTGGTGTACCTGCCGCGGGACCGCTACACGACGCGGTCCCGGCTGGCGATGCAGGAGGTGCTGCTGGCGGAGCTGGGCGGCGCGAGCGTCGAGTACAGCACCCGCGTCGGCGAGTCGGCGCTGGCCCGCGTGCACTTCGTGGTGCACACGAAGCCGGGCGGGGAGGCCCCGGAGCCGGACCTGGCCCGCATCCAGGAGCGGCTGTCCGAGGCGATCCACACTTGGGAAGACCAGATGGTCGACGAGGTGGAGATCGCCCCCGGCGACGCCGAGGAGCCGCGCCGGGTGCGCCGTTCGGAGGCCGCCAGCGAAGCCGCCCAGCAGTACGCCGCCTCGTTCCCGGAGGCGTACAAGGAGGACTTCAGCGCGGGCGAGGGCCTGCGCGACCTGCGCAAGCTGGCCTCGCTGTCCGGTGAGCGCGACCTGCGGATGTCGTTCTACACGCCGGAGGACGCCGCCCCTGGCGAGCGCCGCTTCAAGATCTACGTCACCGGTGAGCGGGTGACGCTGTCCCGGGTGCTGCCGGTGCTGCAGAGCATGGGCGTGGAGGTCGTGGACGAGCGCCCGTACGAGGTGGTGCCGGAGAGCGGCGCCGAGTGCTGGATCTACGACTTCGGCCTGCGGCTGGAGAGCGGGCTGCTGGAGACCGAGGGCGCCGAGCGGCTGGACACGCTGCGCGAGCGCTTCGAGGACTCGTTCCGCGCGGCCTGGCTGGGCGACGCCGAGGTGGACCGGTTCAACTCGCTGGTGCTGCGCGCCGGGCTGAGCTGGCGGCAGGCGTCGGTGCTGCGCGCCTACGCGAAGTACCTGCGCCAGACGGGCGTCCCGTACAGCCAGGAGTTCATCGCGGACGTGGTGCTCACGCACCGGGCGACGACGGTGGCGCTGACCAGGCTGTTCGAGGTGCGCTTCGACCCGAAGCTGGCCGAGGACGACCGGGCGGCCCGGCAGGAGGACCTGCGCACCCAGATCACCCGGCTGATCGACGAGGTGACGAGCCTCAACGCGGACCGCATCCTGCGCAGCTACCTGAGCCTGATCACCGCGACGCTGCGCACCAACTACTACGCCGAGGGGGCGCGGGAGCGCTCCTACCTGGCGATGAAGCTGGAGCCGAAGGAGATCCCGGGGCTGCCGGAGCCGCGGCCGGCCTACGAGATCTTCGTGTACTCCCCGCGGGTGGAGGGCGTGCACCTGCGCTTCGGTTCGGTGGCCCGCGGCGGGTTGCGCTGGTCGGACCGGCAGGAGGACTTCCGCACCGAGATCCTCGGCTTGGTGAAGGCGCAGGCGGTGAAGAACGCGGTGATCGTGCCGGTCGGCGCGAAGGGCGGGTTCGTGGTGAAGCGCCCGCCGCTGCCCACGGGGGACCCGGTGAAGGACCGGGAGGCGACGCTGAACGAGGGCATCGCCTGCTACCGGATGTTCATCTCGGGCCTGCTGGACCTGACCGACAACCTGGTGGGCGGCGAGGTGGCGCCCCCGGAGGGCGTGGTGCGCCACGACGGCGACGACACGTACCTGGTGGTGGCCGCGGACAAGGGCACCGCGTCGTTCTCGGACGTCGCCAACGACGTGGCCCGCTCCTACGGCTTCTGGCTGGGTGACGCGTTCGCCTCCGGCGGTTCGGTCGGCTACGACCACAAGGCGATGGGCATCACCGCGAAGGGCGCGTGGGAGAGCGTCAAGCGCCACTTCCGCGAGCTGGACCTGGACACCCAGCGCGAGGACTTCACCGTCGTCGGCATCGGCGACATGGGCGGGGACGTGTTCGGCAACGGCATGCTGCTGTCCGAGCACATCCGCCTGGTGGCGGCGTTCAACCACATGCACGTGTTCATCGACCCGGAGCCGGACGCGGCGAGCTCGTACGCGGAGCGGCGCAGGTTGTTCGAGCTGCCGCGTTCCACGTGGGACGACTACGACCGCAGCAGGATCAGCGAGGGCGGCGGCGTGTGGTCGCGGTCGCTGAAGTCGATCCCGCTGAACGCGCGGGTCCGCACCGCGCTGGGTATCGACGAGTCGGTGACGGCGCTGCCCCCGGCGGAGCTGATCAAGGCGATCCTGCAGGCCCCGACGGACCTGTTGTGGAACGGCGGCATCGGCACCTACGTGAAGGCCTCCACGGAGACGCACGGCGAGGTGGGCGACAAGGCCAACGACGCGGTCCGGGTGGACGGCGCGGACCTGCGGGTGCGGGTGGTCGGCGAGGGCGGCAACCTCGGCCTCACCCAGCGCGGCCGCATCGAGTTCGCACGTGCCGGCGGCAAGGTCAACACCGATGCGCTGGACAACTCGGCCGGCGTGGATTGCTCGGACCACGAGGTGAACATCAAGGTCCTGCTGGACCACTTGGTCGCCGAGGGCGAGCTGGACGGCGAGCAGCGCAACGAGCTGCTGGCGGAGATGACCGACGAGGTCGCCGAGCTGGTGCTGGCCGACAACTACCGGCAGAACGAGGTGCTGGGCGTGTCCCGCGCGCACGCGGCGCCGATGGTGTCGGTGCACGCCCGGCAGATCACCGCGCTGGAGGAAGGCGGCTTGGACCGCGACCTGGAGGCGCTGCCGAGCAAGAAGGAGCTGCGGGACCGCGAGAAGAGCGGCACCGGGCTCACGTCGCCGGAGCTGGCGACGCTGCTGGCGCACGTGAAGCTGTCGTTGAAGGAGCAGGTGCTGGCCAGCGACCTGCCGGACGCGGACGCGTTCAGCGGGCGGCTGCCGGACTACTTCCCGCTGCCGCTGCGGGAGCGCTACGCCGACGCGATCCCCGCGCACCCGCTGCGCCGGGAGATCACCTCGACGCTGCTGGTCAACGAGGTCGTCGACGGTGCGGGCGTGTCCTACGCCTACCGGTTGTCCGAGGAGATCGCGGCGAGCGCCACCGACGCGGTGCGCGCCTACGCGGTCGTCACCAGCGTTTACGACCTGCCGGAGCTGTGGCGGCGGATCGACGAGCTGGACAACGTGGTGGCCAGCCGCGTCGCCGACGAGATGGTGCTGGCCAGCCGCAGGCTGCTGGACCGCGCGGCCCGCTGGCTGCTGTCGAACCGCCCGCAGCCGTTGGCGATCGGCGCGGAGATCAGCCGGTTCCGGCCGGTCGTGTCCGAGCTCGCGGCCAGCGTGCCCGGCCTGCTGCGCGGGCAGGCGGCCGTCGCCGCCGAGGAGAAGAAGCAGCAGCTCATCTCCGAGGGCGTCCCGGCGGACCTGGCGGAGCGCATCGGTGCCCTGCTGGACACCTACGCGCTGCTGGACATCACCGAGATCGCCGAGCTGGCCGAGCGGGACAACGGCGTCAGCGCCGAGCGCAGCCCGATGGAGAGCGCGGAGCTGTACTACACGCTGTCCGAGCACCTCGACATGGAGCGGCTGCTGGTCGCGGTCAACGGGCTGGAGCGCGGCAACCGGTGGCACTCGCTGGCCAGGCTGGCGCTGCGCGACGACATGTACGCCTCGCTGCGGGCGTTGACGATCGACGTGCTCAGCACCAGCGACCCGGAGGAACCGGCCGCGGACAAGATCGCCCAGTGGGAGGCGACGAACGCGTCCCGCATCGAGCGGGCCAGGACGTCGCTGGAGGCCATCAAGCGCTCCGGCGGGCTCGACCTGGCGACGTTGTCGGTGGCGACGCGGCAGCTGCGCAGCATGGTCCGCTGATCACCCGCCCCCGCGCCTGCGGGGGCTCGGGTGGTCGGCGGGACCGCGCGGTCTCGATGTCGGGAGGGGCGGGCCGGACGGTCCGCCCCTCCCGCGTCCGCGGGGCCGCCGGGCCGGTCCGCGTCCGGACTACGATCGGGGCGAACCTCAGCCATCACACGGGAAGGACACCGAGTGGGTGCTTTCGTAGCCGATGTTCCGCTGCGCTGGTCCGACATGGACGCGTTCGGGCACGTCAACCACGCCAGAACGGTGACCTTGCTGGAGGAAGCCCGGGTGGAGCTGCTGTTCACCGAGGCGGGCAGGCGGGGGCTGCTGGGCATGGCGGAGGGCATGGTGGTCGCGCGCCTCGCCGTCGACTACCGGATCCCGGTGTCGCACTCGGCGGGCACCTTGCAGGTGCGGATGTCGGTGCGAGACCTGAAGCCGGCGTCCTTCGTGATCGACTACTCGGCGTCGACCAGCGGGTCCGCGGAGGTCGCGACCGCGGAGACGCTGATGGTTCCCTACGACCTGAAGGCCGGGCGGCCGCGCAGGCTCAGCACCGACGAACGGGACTTCCTCGCCGAGTGGCAGCCGGTGCTCGCGCAGGCGGAAGCGGGCGGCCGTGCCTGAGCTGCGGATGCCCGACCAGGTGGAGCGCGAGGACCTCGGCGCGTTCGTGGCCCGTTCGGTGCGCCTCGACGGGCAGTCGGTGATCCGGCTGCGCAACCGGGGCACCACCGGCCGCATCGACGTGTGGGGAGCGACCCCGTTCGACGCGCTGTGCACCCGTTCCGTCGAAGGCGAGGTGGAACCCGCCGACGTCACCGTGTCCGGCAACGAACTGCTGGCCTCGTTGACCGTCGCGGGCGGGCCGGAGATGGATCCGGGGCCGCAGCGGGACCTGCTGTGGCGTTCCGAGCTGCCGCCGCCGGAGGGGTGGCGGCGGGTGGACGACCTGCCCGCGAAGCTCGTCGGCGAGGTCGCCGACCGCGGCATCGCCATGGCGAAGGAGAACGTCGGCCCGAAGGGCACCCCGCCCGCGTCGCTGCTGGACCAGGAGGTCTTCACCGTCAGCGGGTCCGGGCTGGACGTGAAGATCCCGCTGCGCTGCCTGTTCGTGCTCTCCGGCATGGGGTTCCTCGTCGCGGAACCGGCCGAGTCGGAGATCGTGCGGGTCAGCGCCACCGACTCGTGGTTGCGGATGGACTCCCGCTACGGGGCCGTGGTGCGCCGCAGGCACGCGCTGCTGTCCTTGTTGATGTGATCGGTTCGTCCTGCTCCGGGGGCGGGTGGCGGAACCGCAGCGGTCTTCTCGCCGCGGGATCGATTTCCGCCACCTGAGAAATCGCCGTCCTCGCGAGCGGACCGCTGAGAACCCGCGGGTTGGTCCGGTCGCTCTGGTGGTCGCCGCTGACGAGCAGACAGGACCACTGCTCAGCGGTAGGAGAGCTTGCGGGTGCACAGGTCCACCGCGGCGCTGACGGCGCCTTCGAGGGGACCGCGGCGGAAGAAGCGCTTCCACAGGTTCGCGAAGCCGAGGGAGAACAGCAGGAACAGCTCGGACATGTAGGTGTTCACGAACCCGACGATGCCTTCGGGGCGGTGCCCGTCGGCGGGGAACGCGGGCAGGTTCGGCACCCATTCGGCTTCCGGGCCCATGCTGGCCAGCTCGTCCAGCGTCTCCGGCACGCCGCTGAGCGGCCAGCCGCCGACGACGATCTGCCAGGACATCACCAGGGCGTGCAGCGCGTACAGCGTCAGCGCCATGGTGCCCGCCTTGATCAGCGGCAGCAGCGGTCGCTCGTAGCGGTCCGCGAGTTCCAGGCACAGTGCCAGGATCGCGACCGCGATGCCCAGCGAGGCGATCAGCTCGAACGAGGAACCGCTGTGCGCGCGGGCCGCCAGCAGCAGCTCCGGGTGCTCCAGCGGCACGGTCCCCTCGGTGAGCACGTCCGGCAGCGGTGGGTAGGTCAGCCCCAGCAGCGCCGTGGTCACGTAGGTGGCGGTGGCGACCGCGGCCCCGCCGATGCCGAGCCGCAGCCGCAGCGCGCGGGACCGCAGGTCGAGCCGGCCGAGGGTGAGTCCGGCCAGCACCAGCGCCAGGTACGTCGCCGCCGGGTAGAACCCGGTCAGCAGCAGGTCCACCACGCCCAGGTCGGCGATCAGGTTGCCCGGGTCGACGGAGTGCCACGCCCCGGCCGCGGCGGCCACCGCGTTGTCCCCGGCGAGCAACCAGCGCAGCAGGAACGACAGCTGCGGCCCGGCGAGGACGAGCACCGCGGCGGCGATCCCGGTCCCGCGCGGGCTCATCCCGAGGAACGGCAGGGACAGCAGGAAGTACACCCCGTAGAACGGGATGATCACGGTGAGCAGGAAGCCGGTGGCCTCGGTGGACTTCGCCAGCGCCAGCCCGATCAGCAGCAGCAGCACGGCGCGGACCGCGACCCGCACCCGCGCGTCCCGCAGCGCGCTGCCGGTCAGCGGCCTGCCGCGTCCGGTGAGCATCGCCAGGGAGACCCCGGCGAGGAAGGTGAACAGGGCGGTCGCGCGTCCGCTGGAGGCCTGCGCCAGCCCCACTTCCACGAATCCGCCGCAGAACGGCGCTCCGAAGTGGATCACGAACATGCCGAAGATGGCGACGAATCGGGCCAGGTCCACCCCGAGCAGGCGGGTACCGCGGGCCTTGGTGGAGCCCTCGGTGCGCTGCGGGGTGGCGTGGTGCGGTGCCGGGCTCGCTGCGGGCATGACGTCCTGGGGATACTGAGGCGGAACTCGGGCGTTGCACAACTTACCCGCCGGTCGCGCCGGGTCGATCGGAAGGTCGCCGGGCGCGTCGGGAAACCCGTCACCGGCTCGGCGGCCTGCGGTTCGACCCGATCTCCGCGGTCTGCTCGGCCGGTCGGAGCGGCACCGGTCGCTCCCGGCGGGTCCGTCCGGAGCGGCCGGCCACCCCGCCTGCGGGGGTCAGATGAGCCACACCGCCGTGTTCGGCGGCAGCCGGTCGCCGTCGAGCTCGCCGCTGGCCAGCAGCACTTCGCCCGGCGGCAGCGTCACCGGTTCCGCAGAGGCGTTCAACGCGCAGGTCAGCGCGCCCGGTTCCCGCCGGAACGCGAAGCAGCCCGCCGGGGCGCCGAACCAGGCCACCTCGTCGCCGCGCAGCGCCGGGTGCTCCTTGCGCAGCTCCAGCGCCCGGCGGTACAGCGACAGCGTCGAGTCCGGGTCCTCCAGCTGGGCTTCCACGGTGTAGTCGGCCCACTCCGCCGACATCGGCCACCAGCCGCCCGGCACCGGGGAGAAGCCGAACGACGGCTCGTCGCCCTCCCACGGCATCGGGCCGCGCGCGGGCGGTGCCGACCGGGGTCCGGCCCCGGAGCTCGGCAGACCCAGCTCTTCACCGGTGTCCAGGCCGACGATCCCCGGCAGGCCCAGCGACACCAGGGCCAGCGCCCGTGCGCGGGCCTCCCCGGCGGCGCCGCCGCCGAACCGGGTCACCGGGTGCGTCCGGTCCTCCCCGGCCACCACCCACACGGCGGGGACGCCGAGCATCCGCGCGGACGCCAGCATCCGGGTGATGACCTCCCGCAGCTCGCCCGCGTCGAACAGGGTGCGGCCCAACCGCAGGTCGATGCCGATGTCCCAGCCGTCGTGGTCCTGGTAGGCGTCGAACCAGGACTCGTCGATGAGCACGCCGACACCGCGGCCCGGGTAGTCGGCGATGACCGGCGCCAGCGCCCGCAGCACCTCGCGGACCGCGGCTCCCGCCGGGGCGCCCGCGCCGGGCACCGAGGCGACCCGCAGCGCGTCCACGCCGCGGTCCAGCCAGAACCGCGCCGACTCCGCGAACACCTCGTGCTCCGGTGCGGTGAGCTGTTCGATCCGGTCGCGCTGCGCGGTGACGTCCACCGCGACCCGCAGGCCCGCGGCGTGCGCCTCGTCCACCAGCGATTCGAACGATTCCAGCTCGCCCAGCACCGGGTCGACGCCGCGACCCCGCAGCGGATCGGTCAGCGGCGCCGACGCCACCGCGGTCAGCCACAGGGCGTCCACGCCCAGCAGCTCCAGGTAGCCGAGGCGCAGCCGGGCGCCGTCGAGGTCCCCCACCCCGTCACCGTTGGCGTCGGCGAACGACCGGAGGTCCAGCCGGTAGAACACCGCATCGCGCCACCAGGGGGCGGCCGGAGCCGCTCCCGAGTCCCCCACCGGTGCGTTCATGACAAGCGATCAGGCTCCTAGAACCACGAATTCATCATGCTCTGCGCCGCCATCTCCAAGTACTGCCAGAGCTGCTCGCGATGTTCGTCGCCCAGGTCGGCCTCGTCCACCGCTATCCGCATGCAGCGCAGCCACGCGTCCCGCTCCGCAGGACCCACCTTGAACGGTGCGTGCCGCATCCGCAGCCGGGGGTGGCCCCGGCGGTCCGAGTAGGTGTGCGGCCCGCCCCAGTACTGCATGAGGAACAGCCGCAGCCGCTCTTCGGCGGGACCGAGGTCCTCCTCCGGGTAGAGCGGGCGCAGCAGCTCGTCCTTCGCCACCTCCTCGTAGAACCGCGCCACGATGAAGCGGAAGGTGGGTTCGCCGCCGACTTGGTCGTAGAAGGTCTCCGGTGCGCTCACACCCGCCATCCTCCCCTGCCGGCGGCACCGCTCATACCTGGGCCGAGTCCAGCTGCGGCCGGCCGTGGGGGTACGGCGGCTCGATGTTCTCCTCGTCGTAGGCCCGCTTGATCGCGACGCGGAGCCTGCGCTGCACCGCCCACTGGGTGCTGGGCCGCACCTTCACCGTGAGCCGCAGCGTGATCGTGTCCGAGGTGATCTTGTCGACGCCGAGCATGTCCGGCGGGTTCAGCACGTCCTTCGACAGCGGTTCCCGGGCGGCGGCCTCGGTGGCGACGCGGAGCGCGACCTCCATGGCCTTCTCCACCGAGCTGGTGTGCGAGATCGGGAAGTCGACGACGGCGACGGCGAAGCCCTGGCTGGAGTTGCCGACGCGCAGGATCTCGCCGTTGCGCACGTACCAGACGGTGCCGTTGAGGTCGCGCAGCGTCGTGACGCGCAGGCCCACGGCCTCCACGGTGCCGCTGGCCTCGCCGAGGTCGACGATGTCGCCGACGCCGTACTGGTCCTCGACCATCATGAACATCCCGGACAGGAAGTCCCGGACGAGGTTCTGCGCGCCGAACGCGACGGCCACGCCCAGCACCCCGGCGGAGGCCAGGATCGGGGCGAGTTCGATGCCCAGCGACTTCAGCGCGTACATCAGCGCCAAGCCGAAGATCACGAACGAGGACAGCGACTTGAGCACCGAGCCGATGGTGCGGGCCCGCTGCATCCGGCGTTCCGAGAGCAGCGCCATCGCCGAGGACTCCGGGCGGCGTTCCTTCAGCGGCACCAGCAGCTTCGGCGTCTTGCCGCCGTTGCCCCTGGTGAGCCGGGAGATGGTGCGGTGCACGAAGTAGCGCACCAGGAGCGCGATGATGACGATCATCACGATGTTCAGCGGCTTGGCGATGAGCAGCTCGGAGTACATCGCCAGCCACTCGTTGCCGGTCCACGAGAAGACGGTCTGGCACCAGCTGCCGTCGTCCTCGACGCAGTTCGGCTGGGTCAGCAGCGGCTGGGTCAACAGCGGGGGTGTCATGGGTCGGGGTCTCCATGCTCGGGTGTTGCGAACGTCGAATCGCACCGCGGCAGGACGCGCCCCGCGCCGGTGCCGGCCGACTGCCTGCCGGGAGCTGCGGACGCCCCGCCGTCCGCAGTTCCCGGAGCCGGCCGCGCACCGCTGGACGGGCACGCGCCTACCGCGACTGAGTTGTCAGAGGTGGCGACCGCTCAGGCGAGGGGGAGCCCGGTGGCCTCCGCTAGGAAGGCGATCTGGTCGGTCGCCAGGCCCACGGTACGCGAAACGGACCGGGCGGAGTGCCCCACCTCGGTCTCCCGCCGCAGCAGCACGGGCCGCTGCTGCGGGTCCGAACTCGTGGCGTGCTGCAGGGCCGCGCACATCTTGCGCGCGTGGTTCGGGTCGACCCGGGTGTCGGACTCGTACACCGCGAACAGCACGGACGGGTAGCCGGTGCCCTCGGCGACCGCGTGGTACGGCGAGTACGACAGCAGCCAGTCCAGCTCCTCCGGGTCGTCGGCGGTGCCGTACTCGTCGTTCCAGGTGCGGCCCAGCAGGAACTTCTCGTAGCGCACCATGTCCAGCAGCGGCGCCGAGCACACCACCGCCCGGTACAGCTCCGGGCGTTGCGTCAGCGCCGCGCCGACCAGCAGCCCGCCGTTGGAGCCGCCGGTGATCGCCAGCCGGTCCGGGGAGGTCCAGCCGGTGGACACCAGGTGCTCGGCCGCGGCGTGGAAGTCGTCGAACACGTTCTGCTTGCTCTCGCGCATGCCCGCGCGGTGCCACTGCTCGCCTTCCTCGCCGCCGCCGCGCAGCGAGGGCAGCGCCCACACCCCGCCCGCGGCGACCCAGGCCAGCGCGGTGGGGGAGTAGGACGGCTCCATCGACAGCGAGAACCCGCCGTAGCCGGTGACCAGCGCGGGCCGCGGGACGTCCGGTTCGGCGGTCGGCGAGAGCAGGAACATCCGGACGGTGGTGCCGTCCTTCGAGGTGTACTCGACCTGGGAGGAGCGCACCTCCGGCAGCTCCGCCGCGCCCGGTGCGCGCCGCTCCTGCCGCGTGGTGCCGGAGGCCCGGGTGTAGAGGTGCACGCAGGGTGGCGTCGCGAAGTCGGTCCAGCCGATCCACAGCCGGTCCCGGTCGCCCTCGGTCTCCTCGTCGACGGCGGTCAGCGCCGTGATCTGGCCGGTGCCCGGCAGCGGGACCTGCTCGGTGCGGTCGCCGGTGACCGGGTCGTGCAGCGCCAGCTCGGACACCGCGTGCCGGGTGCGCAGCACCGCGAGCTTCGGGTCGTCGGTGCCGTCGTCGAACCAGCGCACCGCCTCCAGCACCGAATCCGGGTCCTCGGGGATCAGCTCCTGCCAGTTCGCCGGTTCCGGTGCCTCCGGGTCGGCGACGCAGAGCCGCCAGCGCGGGGCGTCCAGCGTCGTCTGCACGTACAGCCGGCCGTCGCGCTCCACCCACGCCGAGGCGCGGATGCCCTCGGAGGTGTCGACGACCTGGCGCAGCCGCCCGTCCCCGGACAGGTCCGCGATCCACATCGAGTCCCGCCGCGCCGTGCCGGGGCTGCCGTGCACCAGCAGCCAGCGGCCGTCCCGGGACACGCGGGCGTCGTAGTAGAAGGTGTGCTCCAGGCCGTCGCCGTGCACCAGCAGGTCGTCGTCCGGGTGCGCGCCCACCTGGTGGCGCCACACCCGGCGGTGGAACTGCTCCTCGCCGTCCGGCACGGCTTCCGGCGGCAGCCGCCGCACGTAGAAGTACTCGTTGCCGCCCGGCATCCACGAGATCGACGAGTAGCGGCACCGGTCGATGGGGCCTTCCAGCAGCTCGCCGGTGGTCACGTCCAGCACGTGCAGCAGCGACTCCTCATCACCGCCGACGGAGACCTGGTAGGCGAGCCGGTCGCCCTCCAGACTCGGCGACCAGCGGTCCAGCGTGGTGAGGCCGGACGGGTCCAGCTCGGTGACGTCCAGCAGCGGCCGCTCCGAACCGTCCTCGTCGAGCAGGTACAGCACCGGGAACTCCTGGCCCGGCGCGCGGCGGGTGAAGAACGCGCGACCGGCCCGCCACACCGGGGCCGACACCGATCCCGCCGAGAGCAGGGACGTCAGGCGCTGCGCGATCTCCGCGCGGCCGGGCAGCGCGTCGAGCCGGGAGCGGGCGAACTCGTCCTGCGCGGCGGACCACTCCTCGGTCCGCGGGTCGGCCGGGTCCTCCAGCGCGCGGTACGGGTCGGGAACCCTCCTGCCGTGCAGGTCGTCGACCACGTCGGCGCGTTCGGCGTGCGGGTAGGACAGGGGCGGCTGAACCTTCGTCACGCCCGCCGACGATACGGGGGAACGGGCCGGGACCGGTGCGGGTGCGGCGGCATTCGCCGAATTCACCCTGAACGATCAACACCGGAGCCCATACGATCGGCGCAGTGGAGCCGGTCGGACCTCGGAGATCGCTCAGGTCCGCCGCGACCTCGGACTCGGCCCGCGGCGCAGGTGGCTAGCACGTGGTGAATCACACGTGCGTTCGGGGTGTCGATTGTGGTCGACTGGTCCTTGCCAACCGGTGGAGGTGGTCGCGTGCACGACCGAATACCGACTCCGACAGGCGCGGCCGCCGGGCTCGCGCCTCGGGCGACGCTGTGCCACGCGCCGCCCGCCGGGCAGTCGGGCACTTCCGCACCCGCCTGGCGCAAGCGGCGGGTGCTGCTGCTCAACACGACCTTCGAACCGCTGACCGCGCTTCCGCTGCGCAGAGCGATCGTGCTGCTGGTCTGCGGCAAGGCGGAGGTCGTGCACGGCGACTCGGCGGGACTGGTGCTGCACTCGGCCACCAGCAGCCACGAGGTGCCGTCGGTGATCCGGCTCAGCAGCTTCGTCCGCGTCCCGTACCGGGGGCGCGTCCCGCTCACCCGGTCCGCGCTGATGCACCGCGACGGGCATCGCTGCGTGTACTGCGGGGGGCGGGCCGAGACGATCGATCACGTGGTGCCGCGCAGCCGGGGCGGGCCGCACGAGTGGGAGAACTGCGTCGCTTGCTGCACCAGGTGCAACCACCGCAAGGCGGACAAGACGCTCAGCGAACTGGGCTGGCAGCTGCCGGTGGCCCCGCACGCTCCGCGCGGCAGGCACTGGCGGCTGATCGCCGGGCTGTCTGAGACGGACCCGCTGTGGCTGCCGTACCTGGGCGAATCGGCGGCGTGACGGCGCTGCGGGCACGTCAGGCCGCCGCGGTGAGCTGACGGGAACTCCGGCCGCTGATCCGCACGCCGCGGTCCTGGCCGGAGATCCGGACGCCGCGGCTGGCCGAGCTGATGCGCACGCCCGCTTGGGAGCTGATCCGGACGCCGCGCTCGGCTGCGCTGATCCGGACGCCTGCTTGCGAGCTGATCCGGACGCCTGCTTGCGAGCTGATCCGGACGCCGCGGTCCTGGGCGCTGATCCGCACGCCGCGGTCGGTGCTGCTGATGCGCACGCCCTGCTGGCCGCTGATCCGCACGCCGGCCCGGCTGCTGATGCGGACGCCGCGCCGCTGCGAGCTGACCCGGACCCCGCGGTTCTCGCCGCTGATGCGGACGCCCGCCCGCGAGCTGATCCGGACCCCGCAGCGCGAGCTGATCCGGACGCCGCGTTCCTCGCCGCTGATCCGGACGCCGCGCTCCTGACCGGAGATCCGGACGCCTGCCTGCGAGCTGATGCGCACGCCGCGGTCGTGACCTGAGATCCGGACGCCGCGTTCGGTGCCGCTGATCCGGACGCCGGTCCGCGAGCTGATCCGGACACCGCGCTCCTGACCTGAGATCCGGACACCGCGCTCCTCGCCGCTGATCCGCACGCCTGCCCGAGAGCTGATGCGGACGCCCTCGTGCGAGCTGATCCGCACACCGCGGTCCTCGCCGCTGATCCGGACGCCGCGTTCGGTGCCGCTGATGCGGACGCCGCGGTCGCCGCCGCTGATGCGCACGCCCCGCGAGCTGATCCGCACGCCCCGGTCTTCGCCGCTGATGCGGACGCCGCGCTGCTGCCCGCTGATGCGCACGCCCCGGTCTTCGCCGCTGATGCGGACGCCGCGCTGCTGCCCGCTGATGCGCACGCCCCGGCCCTCGCCGCTGATGCGGACCCCGCGGTCCGCCGAGCTGATCCGCACGCCGCGCCGGGCGCCGCTGATGCGGACTCCGGACTGCGAGCTGATCCGCACGCTCCGGTCCGCACCGCTGATCCGGACCCCGCGATTCGTCCCGCTGATGCGGATGCCGGCAGCCGTGTGCGGAACGTGTTCGACAAGGGGCTGCGCGTTCTGGAAAATGGTGTCAAGATTGCGCTGAGCGGCGGTGTTGATCGACGACATGGTGTGCCTCCCGCAGGCGAATGGACTGTCCATGGGGCTAGTGATCAAATATGCAAGACCCATACAGGTGAAAAACTAGAAGCGCGGGAGCGTTCAAACAAGCCGCCAACTCGCCGCCCGCTGCGACCTTCTGGATGGGCTCCATTCGGCGGCGGCGATTGCGCTGAAAGAGTTACATTACGTGAGGCGCGACACGCTTGACTAGTGACTTTCGGTAGCCCTTGTCCTGCTCAGGGCCGGGATGGTCACGTGCGGTCACGGAATCGACGTGCGCTGCTCACCAGGCGTGGCCTGGCCCGTGCGCCGCCGCGGCGGTCGGCGTCGGCGGTCGCGGGAGTCGCCGGCGACGCTCGGGATGGTCCTGCCGAGCCCGTTCCGCGGGGTGAACCCCCTGTTCGGCGCCGGTCCCCGGCACCAGGAGTGACCGCGGTGGCGGGGCGGGTCCGAAGAGCAGGGTCCTCGCACGAAACCGTTCTCGTGTCAAGAACGGCCCCGGCTCACCCGTTCGGACGCACGGTGTTTTCACCGGAAATTGAAGTCGCGTTCTCCTGGGCGCGGGCGGATCGGTCAGCCGCGATGCCGATTCCGCCGGTCGGATTCTGCATCGATCCGCGCGATCCGGTGCGCGAGGAATTGTCGTTTCCCCAGGTGGCGAAGAGGTCTCGCCGGTCTTGTTCCGCGTGCGCGGAAAAGCGGATCGGAGTTGTCCACAAGAATGCCGGGCTGTCCACAGGCCGGTTCGCGGCGGCGGCCGGACCTCGGGCGGAGGACACGGGCGTGCCGTGGCGTCGTCCCACGCGGCGACGTGATCGGCTACCGTGCTCAGCGTGACTGCGGTTGAGACCTTCCTCGTGCTGGCGGTGATCCCGGCGTCCGTGTACCTCCTGGTCGCGCTGATCACCCTCCGCTCGAAGCTGACCCGTTCCCGATACCGCGCAGGGCAGGACTGGGAGTTCGCCCCGGTGTTCTGGGTGGCCGATCCGGCGCGCGTGAGCACCGCGCCGCCGGGCGACCAGGACTCCGCGGAGACGGCGTCCGCCGCAGCCGAGCACGCGCACAGCACCGACCGGGGAGGCGCACGTGGCCACTGGTGAGATCACCGGCGAGGGCCGCTCCGGCGGCGACCAGGACCTGGCGACCGGGGAGGCGGTGACCGCGACCGGCCGGCTGTCCATCGCCCGGCGCGTCCGCCCGGAAGGGCCGCACCTGCCGTTCAGCACCGGTCAGCTCGCCCGGCTCGACGAGGCGCTCACCCTCTCCAGCCGCAGCACCGGGCTGGAGTTCGCGGTGTACCTGGGCGACCTCGGCGAGCAGACCCGGGAGACCGCGGGCGAGCTGCACGCCAACCTCGGGGCGCGCGCCGCCGAAGGGGTGCTGCTGGCGGTGTCGCCGCAGCAGCGAGCGGTGGAGATCGTGACCGGCGAGGAGTCGAAGCGCCGCGTCCCGGACCGCAGCTGCCAGCTGGCGCTGATGACGATGGTCGCTTCGTTCAAGGAGGGCGAGATGATCGAAGGGCTGCTCAGCGCGTTGCGGATGCTCGCCGACGCCGCCGGCACCCAGCGCTGAGCCGAACCCGGCGCTCGACCCGAACGTGAAGCGGGGGGGGACCCGACCAGGTCCGCCCCCGTTCTCGTGCCCGCGGGTTACGAGCGGTCGAACTCGCGCGCGGCCAGCGCTCGCACGATCCCGGCCCGCCCCTCGGAGACCAGCCGCCGCAGCGCCGCCGGCCGCTCCTCGGCGAGCCAGGCGTCGGCGGCGTCGACGGTGCTCTGCCGCACGGCCCAGGACGGGAACAGCCCGATGACGGTGGGCTGCGCGCGCTCGCTGGACCGCCGCTGCCACACCTCGTCGATCTCGGCGAAGTAGCGCTCCACGTAGGAGGCCAGCAGCTCGCGCTGCCCCGGGTGCTGGAACCCGGCGATGATCGCGTCGCTGACCGCGTTCGGCAGTTCGTCGTCGTGCACGGCGCGCTGCCAGGCGCGTTCCTTGGACTCCGGGGTGGGGATGAGCGACCGCGCCCGCTCGGCCTTGCGGCGGCCGGTGGCGGTCCGGTCCTGGTCGAGCTCGGCGTCGATCTCGTCCTCGGCGGCGGCGCCGTGCGCGACGAGCGCCTGCAGCAGCAGCCAGCGCAGGTCGGTGTCGACGGCGAGCCCCGGCAGCGGCTCCGTGCCGTCCAGCCAGCCGCGCACCGCCGCGAGGTGCTGCTCGCCGAGCACCGAGGAGGCCAGCGTGTTCACGAACGCCAGCTGGTGGTCCGACCCCGGTTCGGCGGCCCGCGCCAGTTCCAGCATCCGGGTGGAGAATCGGTCCCAGCCCTCGGGCTGCCAGTCGGCGTCGGCGTAGGAGGCCAGCGCGGTCTGGGTCTGCAGCAGGACCCGCTGCACCACGCCGATCTCGCTCTCCGCGCCGATCCCGGAGTCGGCGGAGCGGCCGAGCACGAGGCTGACGAAGTCGCGCGCCTTGAGCTCCGCCTCCCGGGTCATCTCCCAGGCGGTGGACCAGCACAGCGCGCGCGGCAGCGACTGCTCGATGTCGCCGATCCGGTCGATGAGCGTGGCCAGCGACTCGGGGTCGAGCCGCATCGTGCAGTAGGTGAGGTCGTCGTCGTTGACCAGCACCAGCTTGCCGCGGTGCACGCCGACCAGGTCGGGCACCGCGGTGCGCTCACCGCTGACGTCCAGTTCGACGCGGTGGGTGCGCACGAGCCGCCCGGTGGCCGGGTCGTCGTCGTAGACGCCGATCGCGAGCCGGTGGGTGCGGTGCTCACCGGCACCGGGGCGGGCGCCGTTCTGCACGACGGTGAACTCGGTGAACCGGCCCTCGTCGTCGGTGCTGAACCGGGGGCGCAGCATGTTCAGGCCGGTGGTCTGCAGCCACTGGGCGCTCCACCAGGACAGGTCGCGCCCGGACGCCTCCTCCAGGGCCAGCAGCAGGTCGTTCAGGGTGGCGTTGCCCCACGCGTGCCGCTCGAAGTAGCCGCGCAGCCCGGCGAGGAAGTTGTCCAGCCCCACGTACGCGACGAGCTGTTTGAGCACCGAAGCGCCCTTGGCGTAGGTGATGCCGTCGAAGTTCACCTCGACGGCCTGCAGGTCGGGGATGTCGGCGGCGACCGGGTGCGTGGAGGGCAGCTGGTCCTGCCGGTACGCCCAGGACTTCTCGACGCTGGCGAAGGTGGTCCAGGCGCTCGTGTACTGCGTGCCGCCGACCTGCGCGAGCACGCTGGCCCAGGTGGCGAACGACTCGTTGAGCCACAGGTCGTCCCACCAGCGCATGGTGACGAGGTCGCCGAACCACATGTGCGCCATCTCGTGCAGCACGGTCTCGGCGCGGCGCTCGTAGAGGTAGCCGGTGACCTTCGACCGGAAGACGAAGTCCTCCAGGAAGGTGACGCAGCCGGCGTTCTCCATGGCGCCCGCGTTGAACTCCGGCACGAAGCACTGGTCGTACTTGCCGAACGGGTAGGGGACCCCGAACGCCTTGTGGTAGAAGGCGAAGCCCTGCTTGGTCTCGGTGAACAGCCGCTCCGCGTCGAGGTGTTCGGCGAGCGAGGCGCGGCAGTACAGGCCCAACGGGATCGGGTCCTGGCCGTCCTCGCCGGGGAACTCGTCGCGCCACTCCGCGTAGGGGCCCGCGACGAGCGCGACCAGGTAGGTCGACATCCGTTCGGTGGTCTCGAACGCGTGGGTGCGGGTATCACCGGTTCCGGTGATCTCGGCGGGCGCGTTGGAGATGACCTTCCAGGACGCGGGCGCGTGCACCGTGATCCGGTAGGTGGCCTTGAGGTCGGGCTGGTCGAAGCAGGTGAACATCCGCTTCGCGTCGGCCGTCTCGAACTGGCTGTAGAGGTAGACGCCGCCGTCGACGGGGTCGATGAAGCGGTGCAGCCCCTCACCGGTGTTGGTGTAGGAGAGGTCGGCGCGCACCACGAGCTCGTTGTCCGCGGCGAGCTCCGGCAACGCGAGCCCGGTGTCCTCGGCGTAGCCGGACACGTCGAGCTCGACGCCGTTGAGCGTCGCCCCGTGCACCTGCGCGGCCATCAGATCGATCCAGGTCGACTCGCCCGGCCGGGTGCTGCGGAACCGCACCGTCGTGGTGGAACCGAAGGTCCGCACGTCCGGCCCGTCCGCGCCGTCGGAGAGGTCCAGTTCGATCACGTAGGACTCGACGTCGAGCAGCGCGGCGCGCTGTTCAGCCTGGTCCTGGGTGAGGTTCGGCGGAGCCACGGATCACCTCGTTGTTCGTTGGGATGGCGCACCGGACGATCCGCGCCGGTGCGGGGCGCTGGAAATCCAATCACGCCGGGGCGCGGCCGTGCCGCCCGACGCCTGATCATCGCCGCCGGGCGTGTCGGCGATCCCGTGAATTCCGGGGAATTCGCGGCTCGGACGCCGTTCATCCGGGAATACCGGCACATTCCACACTCGTTCGGGCCGAACGGGAAGAGCGGCGGGCCGTGCCGGGTTGTACGGGTGGCGGGCGTCCGCCCGCGCCGATCGATCTCCGTGCTGGAGCACGGAGCACGGAGCACTGTGGAGGGTTCGTCCATGAGCACCGAGCGTCCGAAGGTCGACTTCTACTTCGACCCGGCCTGCCCCTTCGCCTGGGTCTCGTCCCGCTGGATGCTGGAGGTCGCCCAGGTCCGGGACATCGACCTGAACTTCCGGGTGATGAGCCTGGCGGTGCTGAACGAGGGGCGGGACCTCCCGGCGGAGTACCAGGACCTGATGAAGCGGGCGTGGGGCCCGGTCCGGGTCGCGATCGCCGCCGCCGAGCAGCACGGCGAGGAGGTGCTCAGCCCGCTGTACACGGCGCTGGGGCGCCGGATCCACGACGAGGGGAACAAGGACTTCGAGCAGGTCGTCGCCGCCGCGTTGGACGAGGTCGGGCTCCCCGCGTCGCTGGCGGGTGCCGCCGAGGTCACCGACTACGACGAGAAGCTGCGCGCCAGCCACCACGCCGGGATGGACCCGGTGGGCGACGACGTCGGCACGCCCACCATCCACGTGGACGGGGTGGCGTTCTTCGGCCCGATCACCACCCGCATCCCGCGCGGGGAGCAGGCGGGCGAGCTGTTCGACGCGGCGCGCACGCTGGCCGGATATCCGTACTTCTTCGAGCTCAAGCGGACCCGGACCGAATCCCCGCGCTTCGACTGATCCCCGGCTGCGGTCGCCCGGCGGTCGGGTGGCGGAGCCTCGGCGGTCATCTCGCCGCGGGCCCGACGTAAAGAGCGGGGTGGCGCGCCCCCAGGCGGCACAGGGGGCCGCCCGCGGGGCCGCCCGACACCCGCCGGGCGGCGGGGGGGGGCGCGG
>NZ_JAIUKC010000118.1:34563-40461 GCF_020177435.1 Saccharopolyspora sp. 7B
CCCCCCGCGCCCCCCCCGCCGGGGGGCGGCGGGGGGGGGGGGGGGGGCGCGCCGGCGGCCCCCCCCCCGCCGGCCCCCCGGCGGCGGGGGCCGCCCCCCCCCCCCCCCCCCGTCGCCGTCCTCGCGAGGCGGCCGCTGCGAACCCGCGGGTGCGCTGGTCGTCGGCGCAGCGGTTTCGCCGCTGACAGGACGGGGATCGCGGCTGTAGCGTCCCGGCTTCGGTGGTGTTCGGGCCAGTGGTGTTCGGGTCGGTGGATGTTCGGGCCGGTGGGGGTGTCGCGGTGGGCGCCGAGGTGGTGATCACGCGGTCGGGCGCGCGGACGCCCGGTGCTCCGGCGCTGCTGTGCCTGCCGGGCACGATGTGCGACCCGGTGATCTTCGACGGGCTGGCGGAGGCGACCGGCACCGACGTGCTCGTCGCGCCGTGGCTCGAATGGCCCGGGCCGCACGAGGTGGCGCGGCTCGGGGAGCGGGTCGCGGAAACGGCCGCGGAGCACGGGCCGGTGGTGCTGCTGGGGCACTCGACTGGTGCGGTGATCGCGCTGTGCGCCGCGCTGCACGACCGGGCCTCGCACGCTCCGGCGGTGCGCGGCGTGCTCTGCTGCGACAGCGGCGCGAACATGCGCGGCCACGGCGACGTGGACGCGATCATCGACCGCGTCGCGCGGAACTGGGGACCCGAGCTGTGGCGGGCGGTGGCGCGCCGCTCGGTGCACCTGCCGCCACCCGCGGCCGTCGCCGAACTCCTCGACGCCTATCCGGCCGGGCTCGACCGGGAGGCGGTGCTGGCGGTGCTGCGCAGCCAGCGCGACACCGACCTGCTCCCGCGGCTCGGCGAGCTGGCGGGACTGCCCGCGCTCGTGGTGCACGGCCGCTTCGACACCGCGCGCACCCCGGAGCACGCGCGTGAGCTCGCGCGTGCGCTGGACGCGCCGGAACCCGTGCTGCTGGAGTGCGGGCACACGCCGCCGGTCGAACTGCCCGCCGAGTTCGGCGCCGCAGTGGCCGCGTTCCTGCAGCGGCTGTCCTGAACCGGCGTTCCGGCTCGCCGCCCGCCCGAAATTTCCGATCTTCGGAGGGTGCGCGCGCGTTCCGGGGTGTGCCAGGCTCGGTGGAAGCCCGATCATCGATCTCCCGGAGGAACTCATGGCGGCGCCCACGACCAGCCGGACCGACCACGTCATCGGCGGCGAGTACGTCGCCGGGGCCGGGGAGCGGATCGAGGTGGTCGACCCGGCCACCGAGCAGGTGATCGGCTCGGTCCCCGCCGGAACGGTCCAGGAGGTGGACGCGGCGGTGGCCGCGGCCCGCGCCGCCTTCGACGACTGGGCCGCGCGTCCGGTCGAGGAGCGCTCGGCCGCGGTGCGCCGCATCTCGGAGGGCATCGCGCGGCGCCGCGACGAGATAGCCGCGACGGTCACCGCCGAGATGGGGTCGCCGATCACGTTCGCCACCCAGGTGCACGCGAGCGTGCCGGTGGCGACCTCCCGCGGCATCGCCGACCTGCTCGACCAGGGCTACGAGTGGAGCGAGGAGTCCGGTGGCTCGCTGATCGTCCGGGAACCGATCGGAGTGGTCGCGGCGATCACCCCGTGGAACTACCCGCTGCACCAGGTGGTGGCGAAGGCCGCCCCGGCGCTGGCCGCGGGCTGCACCGTGGTGCTCAAGCCCAGCGAAGTCGCCCCGCTCACCGCCGCGATCTTCGCGGAGGTCGTCGTGGAGGCCGGGCTGCCCGCCGGGGTGTTCAACCTGGTGCACGGCACCGGCCCGGTGGTGGGGGAGGCGCTGGCCGCGCACCGCGACGTGGACATGGTGTCGTTCACCGGTTCCACCCGCGCCGGTCGCCGCGTCTCGGAGGTGGCGGCGCGGACGGTGAAGCGGGTGGCGCTGGAGCTCGGCGGCAAGTCGGCGAACGTGGTCCTCGACGACGCGGACCTCGCGAAGGCGGTGAAGCTGGGCGCCGCGGGCTGCTTCCCGAACGGCGGTCAGAGCTGCAACGCGCTGAGCCGGATGCTCGTCCCCGAATCCCGCTACGCGGAGGCGGTGGAGCTCGCGGTCGGCGCCGTCGCCAAGTACACCGTCGGCGACCCCGCGGACGAGACCACCCGCATCGGTCCGATGGTCTCGGACGTGCAGCGCGACCGCGTCGTCGACTACATCCGCCAGGGCATCGCCGAAGGAGCCTCGGTGGCGGTGGGCGGGCCGGACGCGCCGGAGGGGCTGGACACCGGCTACTTCGTGCGCCCCACCGTGTTCACCGGGGTCACCCCGGACATGACGATCGCCCGCGAGGAGATCTTCGGCCCGGTGCTGTCGATCCTGCCGTACCGCGACGAGGAGGAGGCGATCGCGATCGCCAACGACTCCGAGTACGGCCTGTCCGGCGCCGTCTTCGGCTCCGACGAGCGGGCGCTGGCGGTGGCGCGGCGGCTGCGCACCGGGCAGGTCGCGGTGAACGGCGGCGCGGTCGACCCGAACGCCCCGTTCGGCGGCTACAAGCAGTCCGGCAACGGCCGCGAGTTCGGCAGGCACGGCCTCGAAGAATTCCTGGAGGTCAAGGCCATCCTCCGGTGAGCCGCGCACGACCGGCCCGGCGCTCCGGACCGCTCCCGGTCGAGACCTGCTGATCAACACGGTGCGGCTCCCCGAGACCGAGGTCCGGCGGATGTCCCAGGAGGAGGCGAGCGCTCGGCTCGACGAGTGCTGGACCGGCACCTGACCCCGCCGGCTCCCGCTGCTTAACCTGGTGGCGTGATCGAGGTCCGGGAGTGGCACGAGTGGCCGTCGGCGGAGGCGGAGGCCGTCGCCGTGCAGGAACGGCTGCGGTCGGAGGTGCGGTTCGACGGGTTCCCCGCGGAGGTCCGCACGGCCGCCGGGCTGGACGTCGCCTACGGCGCGGACGACGACGAGGTGATCGCGGCGGTCACGGTGCTCGACCTCGCCGAGCTGTCCGTGGTGGACAGGTCGGTGGTGCGGTCCCGCGTCGCATTCCCGTACGTGCCGGGCCTGTTCGCGTTCCGCGAGGCACCGCCGCTGCTGGCCGCGTTGACCGGGCTGGAGGTGGAGCCGGACGTGCTGGTCTGCGACGGGCAGGGGCTGGCGCACCCGCGGCGGTTCGGGCTGGCCTGCCACCTCGGGGTGCTCACGGACCTGCCGAGCGTCGGCGTCGGCAAGACCGCGCTGGGCCGCTACGACCCGCCCGGCCCGGAACGCGGTGATCGGGCTCCGCTGCTGCTGGACGGCGAACCGGTGGGCGCCGCGCTGCGCACCCGCCGCGCGGTGAAGCCGGTGTTCGTCTCGGTCGGCCACCGCTGCACCCTCGACGAGGCGTGCGAGCTGGTCCTGCGCCTCACCCCGCACTACCGCCTGCCGGAGACCACGCGCACCGCCGACCGGCTGGGCCGCGCCGAAGCCCGCGGCACCTGAGCGCGCCCGCTCCGGTCACCGGCGCCCGGTCGGCTCCACGACGAGGTTTCCGCCGCGGTCCCACCGCTCGTGGCGCACGAGGTTCCCGGCGGCGTCGAACTCGCGCCGTTCGGCGAGGCGGCCGTTCGCGTGCCACTCGCGGTGGCTGCCGACGGACCTGCCGTCCCGCATCCGGCCGTCCTTCCGCAGCCGTCCCGAGGACCGCCATTCCCGGTAGGGGCCGTCGGGGTATCCGGCGAAGTACGAGCGGGTGGAGACGAGTTCGCCGTCCGCGGACCGTTCCACCACGACGCCGGTGAACGGTTCGCCGCGGTGGAAGACCAGACCGGTGGGATCCATCTCGATGTCGTCCTCGTCGACGCGAACCTCACCCACGGCGGTCCTCCCCGCTGCTCGGCTCCGCGCGAGTGCCGGGGCGGATCAGCTCGCTTTCTCCGCTGCGCGCAGTTTGTCGGCGAACCACGCCGGGAGGTTCGGCTCGTCCCGGGGGAACATGGCCTGTTCGTCGGTGTACGCGCGCAACGGTGGTTCGTCGTGCCACTGCGGTGGGTTGTCCCGGTTGTAGACGATCTCGAAGTCGGCGGGTGGGTTCAGCCGGTAGAACGGGGAGAACCAGGTGCCCAGGCGTGGCCGGTGCATGCCGACGCGCAGGCGCCAGAGCAGGTTCCACACCTCCTCCGGAGGTGCCCACTGGACCAGTTCGCCCGCCGAGTTCTTCGCCCCCGCGCCTACTTGGACGTGGCGTCCGATCGCCTTGTACTCGACGGCGAGGCGGCTCCAGTCCTGCGGTGCGGAGCGCTGGACGAGGTCGGTGACCTCGTCCAGCAGCGCCTTCTGCTCGACGGGGTCCAGTTCCAGGTTCGTCATCGTGTCCTCTGATCCGTTCCCGCACGTGGGCCGACCCGGCCGGAGAAGCTCAGTGCACGCCGGAGCACCGTGCGTCGGCGAAGTGGGGACGCAGTCGCCCGTACCCGTTGACCCCCTGGCGCGCGGTGGACCGGCTCAGTTCGTTTCTTCCGCGACGAGATCTCCAGTCGCGCTGAAAGTTCTGCGGCGGATCAGCTGCCCGCCCTCGGCGAAGTCCACCTCGGTTGCGATCGTCCCGTTCGGTCGCCAGGTGCGGTGCGTTCCCGTCGGAGATCCGCGGTGGAAGGCGCCCTCGGATTTGAGGTTGCCGTCCGGGTACCACTCGCGGTCGAGACCTTCTTGGAGGCCGTCCGCGTACTCGGTGGAGTACAGCAGCGTGCCGTCTTCCGAAGAGTCCTCCTCTGCTCCGGTGAACGGTTGTCCTTGGTAGTGGACACGTCCTTCGGGGCCCTCGTCAAGTTCATCTTCGCTGACTCGGAGCATTCTTTCCCCTTGCGTCATCTGGCCTTTCGGGCGGCATTTTGCCGGCCCAGTGGTTCATGGTAGTCCGGGTTCGCCACTTCAGTCGGAACACGTTCGCGCGAACCCTTTCTTTCAGGGTCTTCCCCAATGGTGTATCCGCCTGGCGCCATCGTCGCCCCTGCGGACAGGTCGGCTTCATCGTGCTTGTTGGCGGGCAGCGAGTCGGGGCCGGAAACGATGCGGGCGCAGTTAGCACAGCACGTGGCAATGTCGTGCGGCTCGTCTTTGAAGGTGAAGCGAGCATCGACATACACGTCATCGAGGAATTCTTGGAACTTCTCGGGTGAATCGATGGAATCCCCGGTGATCTTCTCCCGTGTTCGCATGAGCTCGTTGAGTGCCTTGACTTCCGCATGGCGCTGTGGGGTGTCGTGGTGCGGGAATTCGGATTGGGGAATGTCGCTCAGATCGGTTTGTGCAGGGTTGCCGCTCATCGCCGCGATGTGCTTTCGCAGCTCGGGATGCAGATCCCTGTTCAGGGGCGTCTTGTCCGGTGTTCCATTGATTCCCTCCGCTACCACGCCGGTACGTCGATCGATTGCAACGGCGTTGACGGCGGCACGAACCTTGCCGAGGGACCTCTTGGTGTAGGGGACGTCGTTCTCGTCAGTGTGCGGGGCATCCCTCTTCAGCTTGCCGCCCTTGAAATTGTCCTCCACGGCATTCTGGATTCCTTGCTGGCGTGATTCGACGGAGTCGCGCACGTATTGGTGGACGGGAGAACCGTCGATATGAGTGATGACGCCGCCTTCGTAGTCGATATGGCGGGTGTCGTCCTGGGCGCCAACGCGTTCCAGCTCCTGGCCCAAAGCGATGTCCGAGGGTACGTGCGGTCGTCGATGAGACTCGAAACGGTCCTCGTTGTCTCCCCGGCTCTCCGCGTCGTCCGGGGCTGGGCCGGGGTCTTCGCCGTCTCGGGTGGGGTGGAAGCCGTCGGTGCCGGCGGGGGTGTGGGTGGGGGCGTTGGTCGGGGTGGGTGTGGGTGGGGTTGGTTGGGTGGGGGGGGGGGGGGGGGGGGGGCCCCGGGCCCGCCCCCTCGCGCGGGCGCGTGCCCGCCCGGGGGGCGGCCCCCCCGGGGGGCGG
>NZ_JAIUKC010000119.1:0-39918 GCF_020177435.1 Saccharopolyspora sp. 7B
CGCTGGGCATGTGGGCGGGCGGGCACCGGCGGCTGGTGGCGAGCCTGGCCGCGCAGGTCGACCAGCTGCGGGTGGAGCGGGAGCTGCGCGCGGAACAGGCGCGGTTGACCGAGCGCGGCCGGGTCGCGGCCGAGCTGCACGACTCGCTGGCGCACTCGTTGAGCGTGCTGGCGCTGCACACCGGCGCGCTGCAACGGCATTCGGCCGAGCTGCCCCCGCAGGTCGCGGACCGCATCGACCTGCTGCGGGTGACGTCGACGGAGGCGCTGCGCGACCTGCGGGACGTGCTGGCGGGACTGCGCTCGCCGGACGGCGGCGGGGTTCCGGAGCCGCGCCGGATGCGTGATCTGGAGGCGCTTTTCGCGGAGGCGCGGGCGGCCGGGCAGCCGGTGGCGGCCGAGGTCTCCGGTGACGCGGCGGAGCTGCCGTTCAGCCACCGGCTGGCCATCTACCGGCTGGTGCAGGAAGCGCTGACGAACGCGCGCAAGCACGCACCGGGCTCGGCCGTGCGGGTGCGAGTCCGGCACGGTCCGCCGGAGTCCACCGTGGACGTGGAGAACGACGTGGGCGCGCCGGTGGAGCGGGACTCGCCCAGCGGCTACGGCCTGGTGGGGCTGGCCGAACGGGTCGACGCGCTGCACGGCACCCTGGAACACGGCCCTTCGGGCACCGGCGGCTGGCGGCTGTCGGCGCGCATCCCGGCACCCGCCCACTCCTCGGGAGCAGCATGATCCGCACGCTGATCGTGGACGACGACACGCTGGTCCGCCTGGCGCTCGCCGACATCCTCACCGACGCACCGGGGATCACCGTGGTCGGGCAGGCCGGGGACGGGCTGAGCGCGGTCCGGGAGGCCGCGACCGGCCAGGTCGACGTGGTGCTGATGGACGTGCGGATGCCGGAGCTGGACGGCATCCAGGCCACCGAGCGCCTGCGCGCGCTGCCGAACCCGCCGCAGGTCGTCACACTCACCACCTTCGACCTCGACGAGTACGTGTACGGCTCGCTGACCGCGGGTGCCGCCGGGTTCCTGCTCAAGGACAGCGAACCCGCCGAGATCGTGCGCGCCGTGCAGGTCGTCGCGAGCGGGCAGGCGATGCTGCACCCGGCGGCGGCGCGGCGGCTCGTCGACCACTACCACCGGGGCAGCGGACCCGATTCCGCCGCGGCGCGCGCGAAGATCGAACGCCTCACCCCACGGGAGCGGGACGTGCTCGGCCGGTTGGCGACGGGCGACGGCAACGCCGAGATCGCGAGCGCGCTCGGCATGCGGGAGAGCACGGTGAAGGCGCACGTGAGCCGCATCCTCGCCGCGCTCGACGTGGGCAACCGGGTGCAGGCCGCCCTCTGCGCCTGGGCGGCCGACCAGTCCGGCTGACGGAGCCGCGAACCTCCTGCCGCGGCGGCGGATCCCGCTGCCGCCACGCCAGTTCTCCTGCGGTGAAACAGCTTTGAAGGCGGACTGAAACCACCGCCCCCTAGCGTCGGTCGCGTTGGGCCTCCGACGGATTGGGAGCGGTCGATGCAGCACTCGGATGTTCCGGTCATCTACCCGGACGTGGACGTGATCCGGCGAATCCAGGAACTCGTGGTCCTGTGCTCGCTGCTGCCGCCGGACGGCAAGCTGCGCGAGGTGCTGCAGCTCGCCCTCGCGCTGAACGAGGAGCCCACCTTGGCCCGGCTCACGCCGGTCACCGACCTGCACCCCTTCGCGACCCACAAGTGGCTGGAGCAGCTGTGGTCGCCGGAGGGACTACCGGAGCAGGAGAAGGAGGTCGTCGCCTGGCAGAACGAGAACGACAACATGGGCCGAGCGCTCGTGGAGTTGAAGAACGCGGAGGCGCAGCTGGGTTTCGCCCTCGTGGCGCAGCTGCCCGCCGAGAAGTCCGAATGATCCGAACGCACACCAGCATCCAGGAGGAGATCATGTCCGACACCATTCTTCGCCAAGCCGTCATCGACGCCGAGTTCCGCTCCGCGCTCATCGCGGACCCCGCCGCCTTCGGCGTGGAGCCTGCCGAGCTGCCCGACGCGGTCGAGGCCGTCGACCAGGAGTCCCTGGACTTCTGGACCAAGGGGATCGCGGCCAACGAGGTCGTCGCCTGCGCCAGCACCTGCAGCGCCGGCCCGTTCACGTTCGCGTGCGACGGCTCGACCAAGTGAGCTGAGCATCGACGCGGTGAGCCTTCGGGCTCGCCGCGTTCCTCGCCCACCACCGACCGGGGACAGGTGTTGATGCAGACCGACCGAGCACTCGATCTGGCCGCCCGCGCGAGCAACCTGGACGAGCGGTTGCACGTCGTCACCGCGCTGCGCGACTCGGGGCGGCCGCTCGCGGCGGCGCCGCCCGACGCGGTCGAGCGGTGGCGGCTGGACCGCGTCGCCGGACGGCTCGCCGGGAAGTTCGCGCAGGAGGCCGAGAACCGGGCGCGGCCCGCCCGGCACACCGCCGAGGAGCTCGCCGCGGTGCTCACCGCCTACCGCGCCGTCGAATTGGACCCCCCCGGAGCTGCTGGAGGAGCTGCACGCGGCCTGGTTGCCGACCTACCGCGACGCGGTGCTCGGCTGGGACCCGGCGCACTCCGACCCGCACGCGACGTGGCGGGAGACCGACGTCTACTACGGCGAGCTGGCCACCGCCTGCGAACCGTTCCTGGTGGAACTGGGGCGCAGGCTGGAGAAGGTGCGCGCGGAGCTGCCGGAGTCGATCGGGCCGGACCTGGTCGACGACCTCCAGCGCCACCTGCACGGGCGGTTCGCGCTGGCGCTGGCCTGGGTGGTGGAGGCCGAGGCGAACCTGCACCGGGCGCGGCGCGGGATCGACCGGGAGCGGGCGGGCGAGGACGACTACCTCGCCTACCTGGACGCGACGTTCGCCGATTCCGCCGCCTACCACGAGTTCTTCCTGGAGTACCCGGTGCTGGGGCGCTGGCTGGCCCACCTGACCGGGCTGATCGGCGACTACGGCGCGGACCTGCTGCGCAACCTGGCGGCCGACGCGGCGCGGCTCGGGCCGGAGTTGTTCGGCCGGTCGATCGTCGCGTTCCGCTCGCTGCGGCTCGGCACCGGCGACTACCACGCGGGCGGGCGCAGCGTCGCGGTGGTGACCGCCGAGCTCGACGACGGCGGGACCGGGACGTTCTACTGCAAGCCGCGCTGCCTGCGTTCCGAGGCGGGGGTGCAGGCCGTGCTGGACCGGTTGCGCGAGCGGGGTGTCGTGGAGTTCGCCTCCCGGCCCGTGCTGGTGCGCGACGGCTACGGCTACGAGGCCGCGATCCCCACCGGGCGCAACGAGACCGGCACCGCCGAAGCGGCCGCGCACGTGTACCGGGAGCTCGGCGGCCACCTGGCCCTGTTCTACGTACTCGGCGGCAGCGACCTGCACTTCGAGAACATCATCGTCGCCGACGGCCACGTCCACGTGTGCGACGGGGAGACGGTGTTCGACGCGTCGCCGCTGGGCCGCGGCGGCAGCGGAACGGTGCAGGACTCGGTGTTCAAGACGGGCCTGCTGGAGTGGCCGCGCGCCGAAACCGCGGACGGCCCGGAGCAGATGCGGCTGAGCGGGTGCACCGGCGGCGAGAGCTACGAGATCCCGATGCCGGTGCCGCAGATCGTCGGCGGGCGTCTCGGCTTCGGCGCGGCGGTGCGGAACCGGTCGGGCGTGCGGGTGGAGCTCGACGCCACCAACCGGGTCTTCCTGCACGGGGAGCTCGTCCACCCGCAGGACCACCTGGAGTCCATCGTGGACGGTTTCGACCGGGTGCACGAGTGGCTGGAGCGCAACGCCGACGAGGCGGTCGCCCTGGTCTCGGAGGCGTTCCGCGGCGCCTCCGCCCGGTTCCTGAACTGGAGCACCCAGATCTACGCGCAGCTGATCGCGTCCGCGCGGCACCCGAAGTGCCTGGCCGACCCGCTGGAGGTCGACCTGCTGCTGAACACGGTGCGCACCTTCCCCCGCGAATGGGACCGCGACGCCGTGCTCTCGGCGCGGGAGACGGCGTCGATGTGGCGGCTGGACGTGCCGATCTTCACCGTCGAGGTGGGCGACGACCACCTCGTGCACGACCGCGCGGAACGGCTGCCGACCGCGCTGGACGGTTCCCCGCTGGAGCGCGCCGCGGAGCGGATCCGCTCGCTCACCGCGAAGAACCGCGCGCAGCAGGCCCGCTACATCGCCGCCAGCCTGTCGAGCGACGAGATCAGCAGCCCCGCGTTCGTGGCCACCGCGCTGGACTACGCGGTGCGGGTCGGCGAGCGGTTGTGCTCGATGGAGCTGGAACCGCCGGCTCCGGCGCCGTGGAAGTCGTTCGGTCGGGTCGACGGCGTGCTGGAGTCCGTCGACATCGACGCGGACCTCTACACCGGCACCGCGGGGGTGGCGCTGTTCCTCGCCTACCTGGACGACGTGGTGCCGCGCCCCGAGTTCCGGCGGGCCGCGCGGCGCGCGCTGCGGCACGTCCTCGACACCCCGCCGCAGCGCACCGGAGCGTTCGCCGACGTCGGCGGGCGGCTGTACCTGCTCACCCACCTGCACCGGTTGTGGGGCGAGCAGGAACTGGTGGACGAGGCCGTGCGGGCGTGCGACGGCCTGGCCGAGCTCATCGACGCCGACACCCACCTGGACCTGCTGCACGGGGCCGCCGGGATGATCCCGGTGCTGCTGGCGCTGGAACCGCTGCTCGGGGATCAGGCGCTGGACCTGGCGCACCGCTGCGCGGACCACCTGCTGCGGCGCGCCCGCGATCGGGACGGCGCGGTGAGCTGGCCGTCCAACACCCCGGAACACGCCCGGGACGACATGACCGGGTTCGCGCACGGCGCCGCCGGGATCGGCTGGGCGCTGGTCCTGCTGGGCACCCGCACCGGCCGGGACGAGTGCGTCGCGGCGGGCAGGAGCGCCTTCGCCTACGAGGCGCGGCACTTCGACCTCGACGAGCAGGACTGGTACGACCTGCGCTACGACACGGGTCAGGTCGCGAAGAACGGCCACCACTACTCCAACGCGTGGTGCAACGGGGCCGCCGGGATCGGGTTGAGCCGCATCGCCGCCTGGTCGTTGCTGGGCGCGGACGACGAGGAGCTGCTGCGGGAGGCGCGGCACGCGCTGGGGGCGACCGTGCGCAACTTCTCCCGGCTGAAGAACCACACGCTGTGCCACGGCACCTCCGGCAACTCGGAGCTGCTGCTGCGCTACGCGCTGCTGCGCGACGAACCCGCGTTCCGGCTGGAGGCGAACGTGCAGGTGCGCGAGATGTGGCGCTCGCTGGACGACGCCGAGCACGGCCTCGGCGAGCAGAGCGCCGACTTCTTCCCCGGGCTGATGATGGGGATCTCCGGCTACGGCATGCACTTCCTGCGGCTCGCGCACCCGGAACGGGTGCCCTCGGTGCTGATGCTCGACCCGCCGCGACCGTGAGCACCGCCCTCCGCTTCCCCGAACCTCCCGCCCCACCACCGAATCCCGGCATCCCAGCGACCCGGCGGGCAGCGACCCGCCACCCGCACCGGACGAAGGAGACCGCCATGACCGTCGAAGCCTGCAAGAGCTTCCTGCACGCGACCAGGCAGCAGCCGGAACTCGGCCAGCAGCTCAAGGCCGTCACCGGGATGGAGGAGATGATCGCGCTCGGCGGCAGGCACGGGTTCGACTTCACCGCCCAGGAACTGGCCGCGGGATCCGCCGAGCTCGGCGCGGAGACCACGCCCGAACCGGCCGCCGACGAACCGGCGCCCCCGCGGGGAACGGCCTTCTACCACCACGAGTACGACCTGGCGGACGTGCCGGAGCTGGCGCCGCTGATCGACGAGCTGCCGCTGCTGAAGGTCCGTCCCCCGGTGGACCTGGCGGCGTTCCGCGCCCGGTTCCGCGCCGACGACCTGGAATCGACCTCGAAGTCCCCGTCCGATCCCGAGTTCCAGGAGTGGAACCGCCGGATGATGGCCGCGCACTGGCAGGACCCGGCCGGCGGTGGCGCGCGGCGGGACTTCCACCTGGTGAACCTGGACGAGCACGTCGAGCACCCCGGCTACCCCGCGTACTTCGCCGCCAAGACGCGGGCGATCCGGTTGCTGGAAGGCGTGTTCGGCGACGAGATCCGGTTGTCCGGCTCGATGTGGTACCCGCCGAACAGCTACCGGCTGTGGCACACCAACGAGAACCAGCCGGGCTGGCGGATGTACGTGGTGGACCTCGACGACGACTTCCCCGAAGGCGGCGGCACCTCCTTCTTCCGCTACCAGAACCCGGGCACCGGCGAGATCGTGACGCTGCCGGAGCGCCGGAGGATCGTGCGGTTCTTCAAGGCCGAGCAGGACCCGGCGAGGTTGTTCTGGCACTGCATCGTGAACCCGACCGAGCGGCACCGCTGGAGCTTCGGCTTCGTGGTGCCGGAGGACTGGCAGGACCACCTGGGCAGCCTGCGCGCCGCGTGACGGGATCGCCGCGCACCCCGGCCGTTCGACAGCAGCGAGGAGCACCCGTGCGACGACTCCGGCGAGGCGACGACCACCACCGCCCCGAGGACGCACCCGCGATCGTGGCCCGCGACGTGCACAAGTCCTACCGCGGGACGCACGCGGTGCGCGGCGTCGACATCACCGTGGCCCGCGGCGAGACGTTCGGCTTCCTCGGGCCGAACGGCGCGGGCAAGTCCACCACGATCGCGATGATGTGCACCTTGGCGCTGCCCGATGCGGGGCGCATCGAGATCGCCGGGTACGACGTGGTGCGCGACGCGCACCAGGTGCGGCGCAGGCTCGGCCTGGTGTTCCAGGAATCGACGCTCGATCCGGACCTGACCACCGCGGAGAACCTGGGTTTCCACGCCGACCTGTACGCGATGCCCCGGGCGCTGGTCGCCGAGCGCGTCGACTCGATGCTCGACCTGGTCGGGTTGCGGGAGCGGCGCGCGGACCGGGTCGCGACGTTCTCCGGCGGGATGCGGCGGCGGCTGGAGATCGCGCGCGGCCTGCTGCACCGGCCGAGCGTGCTGTTCCTCGACGAGCCGACCGTGGGCCTCGATCCGCAGACCCGCGCGGAGATCTGGACCTACCTGCACCGGATCGCCGAGCAGGAGGAGACCACGGTCTTCCTCACCACGCACTACCTCGACGAGGCGGAGCGGTGCGACCGGATCGCGATCATCGACGCGGGCCGGATCGTCGCGCAGGGCACCCCGGCGGAGCTCAAGTCGGTGATCGGCGCGGACCGCATCGCGCTGCACACCGGCGACGACGACGCGGCCGTGCGGGTGCTGCGCGAGCGCTTCGACCTGGAGGCCACCACCGCGGACGGCGGCGTGCAGGTGCAGGTGTCCGACGGGGCGCGGTTCGTGCCGGTGCTCTGCTCCGGCCTGGACGTGCCGATCTTCGAGGTGACGGTGACCCGGCCGAGCCTGGACGAGGTGTTCCTGCACTACACCGGCCGCGCCATCCGGGACGTCCCCGGCGTGCCCGCCCCCTGATCCCCACGGCCGTTGAGGAGACCGCGTGACCAGCACCGCACCGCCCCGGACCGCAGCACCGTCCGAACAGGACGCCGAACGGAGCGGCCGGCTCGCGCGGGAGTGGCGGGCCGGGAGCATGGTGTGGCGCCGGGAACTGCTGCACTTCCTGCGGGACCGCACCCGGGTCGCGGTGTCGCTGCTGCCGCCGTTCCTGTTCCTGTACGTGCTCGGCATCGGCCTGTCCCGGCTGCTCGCCGACGGGGCGGGCGGGGCGCGGACGGCGGAGGACTACCTGGTGTTCCTGTTCCCCGGTGTGCTGGTGATGGCGGCGCAGGCGCCGGCGATCTCGGTGGGGGCGTCGATCGTGTGGGACCGGCAGACCGGGTTCATGCGGGAGATGCTGGCGGCGCCGGTGTTCCGCGGCACGCTGCTGCTCGGCAAGTGCCTCGGCGGTGCGACGGTGGCGACGGCGCAGAGCGCGGTCGTGCTGCTCACCGCCGGGCTGGTCGGAGTGCCCTACGACCCGGTGCTGTTCGCGGTGCTGCTGGCCGAGATCGCGATCGCCGCGCTGTCGCTGACGGTGCTCGCCGCCGGGGTGGCCGTGGCGATCAAGCGGGTGCAGACGTTCAACACCGTGCTGTCCGTGCTGATCACACCGCTGGTGTTCCTGTCCGGGATGATGTTCCCGATCAGCGCGATGCCCGGGTGGATGGTGGCGTTGACGGTGGTGAACCCGCTGACCTACGCGGTGGACGCGATGCGCCACGCCGTCCTCGGGCGGCTCGGGCAGGAGCACTCCTCGGTGATCTTCTCGCCGGTGGAGTGGGCGGGCTGGGAAGTCCCGCCACCGGTGGAGATCGCCGTGGTGCTCGGGTTCTCGGTGCTGGCGCTGGTCGCCATCAGCCGCCGGTTCGCGCGCACCGGCTGACCGGAGGTTGACGTCCACGCCCGCCGTCGGCTTGGGTGACCGGGGACCGACGTCGAGCGGAGGGGGCCGCGTTGCCGGACGCCGCAGCACTGGCCCTGTACGCCGTGACGCTCGTGTTCACCGGTTGGGCGATGCACCTGATCCAGCGACTGAGCTCGCGCGGAACGTTGCGCCGCAACCACTTCGTCGGCATCCGGACGCGGGCGACGCAAGCCTCGGACGCCGCGTGGGCGGCGGGGCACCGAGCCGCGGAGCCGCGGCTGCTGCAGGCGGCGCGCACCGGTTACGCCGCCGGACTGCTCACCGCGGTGATCACGATCGCGCACGTCCAGGGCGTCCTCCCGCTGCCGGTGGCGCTGGTGGCGCCGAACGCGGGTCTGGTGCTGCTGCTGGTGTTCGCGCTGCACGGCACGGTGCTCGCGAACCGGGCCGCACGGGCGGCCGACGGCGACTAGCTCCGCGCCGGGGGCGGCAGGCGTCGGCGCGCGTCCAGCCCGACGAACATGTCCCGGTGCAACGCGGTGACGTGGCGGTGCGCGACGTCGGCGGCGGCCGCGGCGTCGCGGGCGCGCAGGGCGGCGACGAGCTCGTGGTGCTCCCGGTTCGACTCGCGCAGCTGCTCCATCGGGTAGGGCAGGTAGTAGCGGTACAGGTCGCGCAGCACCGGCTCGTAGTCCGCGGCGGCGGCGGGGACGCCGGTGGCGGCGGCGACGGTGCGGTGGAAGACCTCGTCGAGCCGGTGGAACTCCGCCCAGTCCGCGGCCCGCTCCATCCGCTCGGCGAGTTCCTGGAGCTCGGCGAGCCGGTCGGCGTCGGCGGCGCGCGCCGCCAGGTGGGCGAGGCCGCACTCCAGCACCAGCCGCTGGTCGACCAGCCGGTGGACCTCGTCGGCAGCGGCCCGGTAGCCGTCGGTCTCGCGGACGGCGCTGCGGGCCGGTTCCGCCACGACGCGGGTACCACCGCCCCGGCCCGGTCGCCGTTCCAGCACGCCGTCCCGGCCCAGCGCGACCAGCGCCCGCCGCACCGTGATCTGGGACACGTCGAGGGCGGCGGCGATCGCGGCGTTGCCCGGCAGCCACTCCCCCGGCGCGAGCAGCCCGAGGTCGACGGCGAGGGAGATCCGGGCGCGCACCGTGTCCACGGCGGACAGCCTGCGGATTCCGGACAGCGCGGGCGAGGCCAGCGCCGCGCCGGGATCCGCGGTCTCGTCCGGGTCAGAACTCGCCATGAACCACAGCGTAATCGCACGTCAAGCACAAAGTGGTCAAATTGAGCACTCTTGCCCGCGGGGCGGGGGCTGACCTATTTTCTTCCAGTCGTCCCGGCCACCGTCCATCGGCGCCGCTCCGCCACCCGGAAACGAGATCCGATGCCCCGACCACTGCCGCTCGCGCTGGCGCAGGAACCGCCGCTGCCCGCGACCGCGCCCCCGGACGAGTTCACCGCCCAGGTCGAGGCGCTGCTCGCCGAGCACCCCGGGACCCGGCTGGTGGCCTACCCGGAGCTGCACCTGTGCGGCGTCACCGGCCCGGACCGCGACGCGGAGCTCGCCGACGCCGCCGAACCGCTGCACGGCCCCCGCACCCGGCGGCTCGCCGAGCTCGCCGGGGACCTCGGCGTGTGGCTCGCGCCCGGCACCGTCTGCGAACGCGGCGAGGGCGGGGAACTGTTCAACACGGCGCTGGTGTTCTCGCCCGCGGGCGAACTGGTCTCCTGGTACCGCAAGGTCTTCCCGTGGCGGCCCTACGAGCCCTACGACCCCGGCGACCGGTTCGTCGTGTTCGACGCCCCCGGGATCGGCCGGATCGGGTTCAGCATCTGCTACGACGCCTGGTTCCCCGAAGTGGCGCGGCACCTGGCATGGATGGGCGCCGAACTCGTGCTCAACCCGGTGCAGACCACCACCCCGGACCGGGCGCAGGAACTGGTGCTGGCCCGGGCGAACGCCATCACCAACCAGGTCTTCGTGGCGAGCGTCAACGCCGCCGCCCCCGTCGGCACCGGCGACGGCCTGCTCGTCGGCCCGGAAGGGCAGGTGCTCGCGCACGCCGAAGGCAGCGCCTCCGGCGCGCTCGCCGCGACGGTCGACCTGGACGAGGTGCGGCGGGTGCGGACCGAGGGCACCGCGGGCCTCAACCGCGTCTGGGACCAGTTCACCGCCGACGACTCCCCCGTCGCGCTGCCGCTCTACGACGGCCGCATCGACCCGCACCGCTGGCACCCCGCGGCGCACGACTAGGAGCAACGCACATGCCCGGAAACGCACCGGTCCTGAACCGGTCGCTGCGACTGCACTCGGTCGTGCTGTTCGGCGTCGCCTACATGGCGCCGATGATCGTGCTCGGCACCTTCGGCGTCGTCGCCGAGGAGACCAGCGGATCGGTGCCGACCGCGTACCTGCTGGCGATGGTGGCGATGCTGTTCACCGCGCACAGCTACGGGAAGATGGCCGCCGCCTTCCCGGTCGCCGGGTCCGCCTACACCTACGCCCGGCGCACGCTCGACTCCCGCGCCGGGTTCCTGGTGGGCTGGGTGGTGCTGCTGGACTACTTCTTCCTGCCGATGGTGATCTGGCTGCTCGGCGCCACCTACCTGCGCGCGCAGTTCCCGGACGTGCCGTTCTGGCTGTGGATCGTGCTGTTCATCGCCGCCACCACGGCGCTGAACGTGCTGGGGATCAAAGTCGCGGACAAGACGAACTCGGTGCTGATGTCGTTCCAGGTGCTGGTGATCGCGATCTTCGTGGTGCTGTCGCTGCGGCACGTGTTCACCACCACCGGGGCAGGCGCGCTGCTGGGCGCGGAACCGTTCCTGAACCCGAGCACCACCGCGGCGGGCGTGTCGGCGGGAGCCGCGCTGGCCGCGTACTCGTTCCTCGGGTTCGACGCCGTCACCACGCTCACCGAGGAGACGGTGGAACCGCGGCGCACCATGCCGCGCGCGATCCTGCTCATCACGCTGATCGGCGGCGGCATCTTCGTCGTCGTCTCCTGGGCGACGCAGCTGGCGCACCCCGGTGCCGCGTTCGCCGATCCGGACTCCGCGGTGTTCGAGATCGCCCGCACCATCGCGGGGGACGCGGTCGCCGCGCTGCTGCTGGCCGGGTTGATCGTCGCCCAGTTCGCCTCGGGGCTCGCCGCGCAGGCCGGGGCGGCGCGGCTGCTGTTCGCGATGGGCCGGGACGACGTGCTGCCGCGCAGGCTGTTCGGCCGGGTGCACCCGAAGTTCCGGACGCCCGCGGTGAACATCGCGCTGACCGGCGCGATCGGGCTGATCGCCATGTTCCTCGACGTGTCCACGTCCACCTCGTTCATCAACTTCGGCGCGTTCGTCGCGTTCACCTCGGTGAACCTGAGCGTGATCGGGCTGTTCGTGCGGCGGCGCAAGGCCGGCGAGGCGCCGTCCCCGTGGACGTTCCTGCTGCTGCCCGCGATCGGCGCGCTGATCGACCTGTGGCTGCTGGTGAACCTGGACCCGGCGGCGCTGCTGCTCGGCGGCTGCTGGCTGGTGCTCGGCGTCGGCTACCTCGCCTACCGCACCCGCCTGTTCCGCGATCCGCCGCCCGAGATGCAGCCGGAGGACCCGTCCCCCGCGCCCGCCGGAGCGTCCTGACGACTGCCGGTCGCCGAGGTGCCGGGATCATGGGGTGATGGGCTTCGACTCCGCACCCGAGCTGGTCTGGTACGCGAGCTACGGCTCGAACATGCACGCCGACCGGTTCCGGCACTACCTGGAAGGCGGCACGCCGCCGGGTGGCCGCCGCGCCTGCCCGGGGTGCCGCGATCCGCGCCCGCCGCGGCGCACCACCGGGCACCGGGTGCCGGGCGGCGTGTACTTCGCCACCGAGTCGCGGGTGTGGGGCGGCGGCCGCGCGTTCCTCGATCCGGAGCTGCCCGGTTCGGCGGCGTTGCGCGGCTACCTGGTGACGCCCGGGCAGTTCGCGGACGTCGTGGCCCAGGAGATGTACCGGGAGCCGGGCGGCGACCTGGATCTGCGAGAGGTGCTGCGCACCGGGCGGCAGGTGCTCGGACCGGGCCGCTACGAGACGCTGCTGCACGTCGGCGAGCGGGACGGGCACCCGGTGCTGACCTTCACCGCGCCGTGGTCCGCGGCGGAGGTGCCGCTGCTGGCGCCGTCGGCGGAGTACCTGCGGATGCTGCTCGGCGGGCTGCGCGCCGGCCAGGGCTGGGATGTGCGCACCACGGCCGAGCACCTGGCGCGACTGCCCGGCGCCCGCGGGGCCTGGAGCGCGGCGGACATCGCCCGGCTCGCCGGATGACCTTGCACTAGCCGCGCTCGAAGAGCTCCGCCAGGTCGGCGCCGGAGAGCACCCCGGCCGCGTCGGGGAACGTGCCGGACGCGATCTCCCGGGACTCGTGCACCAGGGCGCTCAGCGCGGCGCGGGCCAACGTGGAACCGAGGCTGATCCGCCGCACCCCGAGCTCCGCCAGCTCGGCCACCGGCAGCGCGCGGGCCGCACCGACCGCGAGCACGTTCACCGGTGCCGTGACGGCGGAGCACACGGCGCGGATCGCCTCGGCGTCCGGCAGCGCCGGCGCGTACAGCACGTCGGCCCCGGCCTCCTCGTAGGCCCGCAACCGGCGGATCGTGTCGGCCAGGTCGGCGCGGCCGTGCAGGAAGTTCTCGGCGCGGGCGGTGAGGGTGAACGGGAACGGCAGCTCCCGCGCCGCTTCCGCGGCCGCCGCGATCCGCTCGACCGCCTGGTCGAGCTCGTAGATCGGGTCGTCGGCGCGCCCGGTGGCGTCCTCGACGGATCCGCCGACGGCACCGGCGAGCGCTGCCGCCCGCACCGCGTCGGCGGCATCGCGCGGCTCGTCGCCGTAGCCGTTCTCCAGGTCCGCGGAGACGGGCAGCCCGGTGGCCTCGGCGATCTCGCGCACGTTGTCCACCGCCTCGTCCAAGCCGACCTGGCGGGCCGCGTCGCGACGGCCCAACCGGCTCGCGAGCCCACCGCTGGTGGTGCCCAGCGCGGGGTAGCCGAGCCCGGCCAGGATCCGCGCGGTGCCCGCGTCCCACGGGTTGGGGAGCACGAACGCCCCCGGTCCGCGGTGCAGCTCGGCGAAGGTGGTGGCGCGGCGGTGCTGTTCAGCGGCGGTGAGTTCCACGGGCGTCCTCTGCGTCGGCTTTCCGGTCCGCCGCATTCTCACCCGCCACCCCGACAGCGCCGGGGACCGATGCTGCCGGTGGCGGAGCCGGTTCACCGCAACGGAGCGTGCTCGTCCAGGAAGCGCAGCAGTTCCGCGCGGCTCACCGCGCCACCGATGCTGTGGAAGTCGGCGTCGAAGGCGTGCTCGCCGAACGGGAACGCCGCGTACACCACCTGGTCGCCCGCCGCGCGCAGCCGCTCGGCGAAGCCGTGCACCCGGTCCTCGAAGATCAGGTGGTCGGAGGAACCGGTGACCAGCAAGGTCGGCATCAGCCCCGGCCGCACCCGGTCCAGCGCCGAGGCGTACTCGTAGCGCTGCGGGTACCGCTCCGGGGAGCCGCCGAGGTAGCTGATCGCCACCCGCCGCGCGTACCCGGCGACCCCGTTGTCGTCGTAGGCGCCCGCGAGGTCCACGGCCGGGTAGAAACCGGCCACGGCGATCGGCGGCGCGGGCGGCGCACCCCCGCAGCTGCTCACCGCGTCGTGGTCGGCCAGCGCGTAGCCGGCGTTGATGCTGAGGCTGCCCCCGGCGGATCCGCCCGCCAGCACCACGCGGGACGGGTCGACGCCGAGTTCCCCGGCGTGCCCGGTGACCCAGTTCAGCGCGCACACCACGTCCGAGGTCGCGTCGCGCCAGCGCACCGGCGGCGCCAGCCGGTAGTCGATGGAGATCACCGGGTAGCCGTGGTCGGCGAGGTTCCGGTAGAGGGCGCGCTGCTCGTAGCGGCTGCCCGTGATGAACCCGCCCCCGTGCACCCACAGCACGGCGGGCCGGTCGGTCCCCGGAGTCGGCGGGGCCCAGATCGAGGCCCGCAGCGGGGTCCCGCCCACCTCGGCGTACACCTCGGTGCGGTCCGGTGGTGCGGCGGGCGTGCCGGTGCCGATGAGCTCGGCGGGGCCGAGGTCCGCCCCGCGGTCGTGCGCGAAGGACAGCTGCGCGCCCAGCACCACCAGCGACCCGAGCAGCGCGAACGCGCCGCCACCGCCGAGGGCCGTCGCCCCGCGCCGCGACCCGCACCGCCGGGCGAGCACCGCGAGCAGGCAGCACAGCAGCCCCAGCAGCACGAACCGCAGCGCCCACTGGCCGACGTACCGCGAACCGAGCGCGCCCGCCACCGGCACCGCGGGGACGAGGGCGCCGAGCACGAGCAGCGCCAGGACCAGCGCGCACGCGATCAGCGGCAGCACCGCGGCCTTGGCGAGCTGCGCGGCGGAATCGGGCCGGGCGGAGAGCGGTCCGGGCTCAGCAGGCATGCCACACGTCTACCGGGCGCGCCGCGGCGTCGCCCGTTGGGGCGACATCAGGCGGGACGCGGCCGGTCCGACGAGCCGGTGCCACGAGCTCGACCCACCCGCCAACCGGCCGCGGGTGGGGAGCCGGGGCGCGGGCCGGAACGACCCGCGCGACCGGTGCGTCAGTCGTGCTGCTTGCTCTTGCGGCCCGTGACCTTGTTGTACACGATCAAAACGATGATCGCGCCGATGACGGAGCCGATCCAGCCGAGGGGCTGGAACCCGCGGAGGCCGAAGGTCAACGCCCCGAGCAAGAAGCCGCCCACGACGGACCCCACGATGCCGAGCACGATCGTCCGCAGCACCCCAATGTCGTCCTTGCCGGGCACGACCGCCCTGGCGATGAACCCGGCGATCAGGCCGAGCACGATCCAGCCGATGATGTTGCCGATCATCGCTTCCTCCTTCTGTAGGTGCCCCTCCCGAGCGGTGACCCTACTTGGCCGAGGTGGTCCGGGCCGAGCCTGCGCACGGGTGTGTTCGGCCGCCGCGTTGACAACTCCCGTTGCCGATCCTGCAATGGCGGGATGACCGAAACCCCGTCCGCGGAGATGAACGCGACGCTGGCCCAGGTGGGTCCGCGGCTGCGGGCGCTGCGCAAGCGCGGCCGCCTGACGCTGGCCGCGCTGTCCGAGACCACCGGCATCTCGGTGAGCACGCTGTCCCGGCTCGAATCCGGCAGCCGCCGCCCCAGCCTCGAACTGCTGCTGCCGTTGGCGAAGGCGCACCAGGTGCAGCTGGACGAGCTGGTCGGCGCGCCCGCCACCGGGGATCCGCGGATCCACCCGAAGCCGATCGTGCGCCACGGCCGGACCTTCATCCCCCTGACCAGGCGTCCCGGCGGCGTCCAGGCGTTCAAGATGATCATTCCGGGCGGGCCGCGCGCCGAACCGGACCCGCAGACCCACGAGGGCTACGAGTGGTTCTACGTGCTCAACGGCAAGGTGCGGTTGGTGCTGGGCGACCAGGACCTGACCTTGCGGGCCGGGGAGGCCGCCGAGTTCGACACCCGGGTGCCGCACTGGTTCGGCCCCGCCACCGGCGACCCGGTGGAGCTGCTGGTGCTGTTCGGGCCGCAGGGCGAGCGGATGCACGTGAAGTCGAGACCGGTCGCGTGACGCCGCCGCCCGGGACCGAGCGGCGGCGCACGATCAGTGCGAGCCCGGGGTGTGGTGCCCGGGGACGTTGCGGCTGGTGACCGCGAACCGGTTCCACGCGTTGATCACGGTGATGGCGGCGATGAGGTGCGCCAGCTCGGTCTCGTCGAACTGCGCGGCGGCCCGCGCGTACACCTCGTCGGGCACGAAGCCGTCGGTGAGCACGGTGATCGCCTCGGTGAGCTCGATCGCGGCGATCTCCCGCGCGGTGTAGAAGTGCCGCGATTCCTCCCACGCCGAGAGCTGGATGATCCGCTGCACCGACTCGCCCGCGGCCAGCGCGTCCTTGCTGTGCATGTCCAGGCAGAACGCGCAGTGGTTGAGCTGCGAGGCGCGGATCTTGACCAGTTCCAGCAGCGTCGGGTCGAGGCCCTTCCGGGCCGCGGCGTCGAGCCGGAGCATGCTCTTGTAGACGTCGGGGACGAGTTCGGCCAGGTTCAGCCGCGGGGTGTGCTCGGGTTCGTAGGACATGCCTCCGACGCTAGTGCCGCGACGCCCCGCGCTCCTGGTCCGGTTCGCGCCCGATCGGCTGGTCCGGTGGCCGCCGGGGCCGGTCCTCACTCCTCGATGCTGAAGTCCTGGCCGTAGACGGCCCAGTGCAGCGGCGTGGTCAGCGCCAGGTTGCCCTCGTCGAGGAAGCGGCGCTGCGCGGTGTCGACGCGGCTGGTGTCGCTGTGCGCTTCCTCCTCGTTCATCGCCTCCACGCGGGCGTCCAGGAACGCGTGCAGGTACGCGGTCTCGTCGCCGCCGTCGGACGGCGGGGTCGCGCGGTCCAGGGCGGCCTGGCGGATGGCGCCGAAGCTCGGCCAGTCCTGGCCGGGGCCGTGCATCACGATCGCGTCGTAGTAGGCGAACTGGCCGAGCGCGCCGAGCCCGTCCTCCTTCGCCTGCCGCACGGCCGGGTCGAAGTACACCCGGTCGCGCTCGGATTCCTGCGCCTGCTGGAAGTCGGGGTCCTCCGCGGCCTCCGCCCAGGCGTCGGTGAACCCGGGGTCGAGCCCTTCGTGCGAGTCGGTGCCGTCGACCGCGCGCAGCGCGGGCAGGTACTCGGCCAGCGGGTTGTCCGGCTTCGCCGCGGTGTAGGCCTCGACGAGTGCGAGCATGTCACCGGTGCCGGAGCAGAAGCCGATGATCCCGGCGGTGTAGCCGCGGCCGTCGCCGATGTCCTCGATGTAGCCGAACTGGGCGCGCCAGTCCAGCGAGGAGTTCTCCGCGCTCGACACCAGCTGCATCGCGATGTCCTTGGTGCGCGGGTCGGCGAGGTCGCCGTCGGCGGCGGGCGCGGCCCGCAGCACCGCGGGAGCGGTCGCCGGGGCCGCCGCGGGAGCCGCCGACAGCGCGGGCAGCGCGGTGGCGCCCAGGGCGCCCGCGGCGACACCGGTGGCGACCAACAGCCGGAGCAGCGGCTTCGCGGTGGTGGCCATGTCGTCGGCTCCTTCTCGGGGTTCGGTGCCGGTGAGCGTCGGGGGGCTCACCGGCACCGATGAGCCAACCGGGACCTGCCGAGGGGGTCAAGCCGCGGACGCCGGCGGGAGCGGGCGCGCACCCCCGCTGACCTGGTCAGGGACCGCGGAGGCACCGGACAAGTGGGAATTTCCCCCGATCCCGGGCGCGACCGCGCGTGGCGGCGGCTCGGCCGGTCGCCGAGTTCCGCTCCACCGCGCGGAGCAGTCCTCTCCCGGCGCACCGGGAGGCGGAGAACACGTTCGGGCCGCCCGGCGTGGTTCCGGCGCCGTTGTCCGTGCAAAGATCCGCTGCGGTCTGTTGCAAGGAGCTTGCTGTTGCGAAGTGCTGGTGGATTCCTGGTGCTCGGGCTCGCGCTGTTGCTGGGCGGGTGCGGTTTCACCGGAGGCGGCGCGGACGAGGACGCGCTGGAGGTGGCGATGACGATCCCGCCCCGAGCGGCCTGGTCGCCCGCCTCCGACGACGCGCTGCTGCTGCAGCGCCTCGGCGTCACCGAAACCCTCGTGCACGCCGGAGCCGACGGCGGCGCCCGCCCCGGGCTCGCGGAGAGCTGGCAGCGCACCGCACCGACCGAGTGGCGGTTCACCCTCGCCGCGGGCCTGCGCTTCCAGTCCGGTGAGCGGGTGCCCGCGCAGGCCGCCGCCGACTCGATCGAACGCGTCGTGCACGCCCCCGCGCCGCCGCGCGCGCTGAACGGCACCGTCGAACGCGCCACCGCGCTCGACGAGCGCACCCTGGCGGTCCGCACCACCGGCCCCGACCCGATCCTGCCGCAGCGGCTGGGCGCCGCGAACGCCGCCGTGCTCGCGCCCGCCGCGCTCCGTCCCGACGGCTCGGTCGATCCGGCGAAGGGCGTGGGCACCGGCCCGTTCGAGATCACCGCCGTCGACGGCGACCGGAGCGCGCAGCTGCGCCGCTACGACGGCCACCGCGGCGGACCGGCGAAGCTCGCCCGCGTCGAGGTGCGCTTCGTCCCCGACGCCTCCGCCCGGGTCAACGGGCTGCGCAGCGGCGAGTTCGACCTGATCGACAAGGTGCCGGTCGCGCAGCTCGGCGAGATCCGCGCCGACCCGGCACTGCGGGCCGACGCGGTGGACCTGCCGCGCACCACGGCGCTGCACCTGAACACCGCGGGCGGCCCGTTCGCGGATCCGCGGCTGCGCGCCGCCGCCCGCGCCGCCATCGACCGGGCCGGACTGGTCAGCGGGGTGTTGCAAGGCCAGGGCGTCGCCGCGAGCCGCTACTTCGGCCCCGCCGTGCCGTGGAGCTCCCAGCACCCGCCGCCCGCGCCCGACCCGGCCGCCGCGCGCCGGGCGGTCACCGAGGTCGGCGGCGGCGCGCCGATCCCGATCACCATCGGCACCTACCCGGACCGGCCCGAGCTGCCCGCGCTGACCACCGTCGTCGCCGACGAGCTCGGCCGCGCCGGGTTCGCGGTGCGGATCGTGCAGGAGCCCGCCGGGAGCATCGAGCCGCGGATCCTGTCCGGGGAGCTCGACGCCGCGGTGTACTCGCGCAACCAGCTCGTCGACGTGCCCGACGCCGCCGCCCACCTGGCCAGCGACTTCAGCTGCCGCGGCGGGTTCGGCCTGGACCACTTCTGCGCGCCCGAGCTGGACGCGCTGCTCGCCGAACTGCCCGCGATCAGCGATCCGGCGCGGCGCGCCGAGGTGTTCCGCCGCGCCGACGACCTGCTCGCCGACCGGATCGCCGGCATCCCGCTGGTGCACGAGCAGCAGCGCTTCGCCTACCGGGACGCGGTGCGCGGGGTGCCCGCCGACCCGCTGGAACGGGAATTCCTCACCAAGGAGGTCGAGCTCGGATGAGCGCGCCGATCGTCGACTACTGGAACGACCGCGCCCGCCGCGGCTACGACCAGCAGCCCGGGCAGGACCCGGCGCTGGACCTGTGGGCGAAGCGGATCCGCCCGCTCGTCGCCGAGGCCGTCGGGCCGGGCGCCCGGGTGCTGGATTCCGGCTGCGGCACCGGGTTCCTGGCCCGCATCCTCGCCGCCGACGGGCACCGCGTCACCGGGCAGGACGCCTCCCCGGGCATGCTCGCGGTCGCCGCCGAACGCGCCGCCGCCGACGGGCTCGCCATCGACTGGCTCACCGGCGTCGCCGAGGAACCGCCCGCCGGGCCGTTCGACGTGGTGGTGACCCGCAACGTGCTGTGGACGCTGCCGGAACCGCAGCGCGCCGTCGACGCGTGGGTGCGGGTGCTGCGCCCCGGCGGGCTGCTGCTGGTCAGCGACGGCCGGTGGGACGCGGCCTCGGTCGGCGACGACGCGACCGAGGAGCGGTTCAGCTCGTCCTACTCGGACGCGGCGCCGGAACTGCCGATGGGCGTGGACTTCGCGGGCTGCGCCGACCTCGTCGAGCGCGCCGGGTTCGTCGACCGCACCGACCGCACGGCGCTGTTCGACGGCGCGCCCTACCCGAGCGCCCCCGGGTTCTTCCTGCTGTCCGCCCGCGCCCCGCGGCGGTGACCGGCGGTCGCGGCCTGCTGCTGCGGCTGGCCGTGGCGCCGGTCGTGGCGATGCTGGTCGTGCTGGTCGCGGTGCTGCTGCCGGAGCTGACCGGGGTCGACGCGGCCCGCACCGTGCTCGCCGCCCGCTACGCCGACGCCGACCCGGATCCGGCGCTGCTGGCGGGGATCCGCGCCGAACTGGGCCTGGACCTGCCGCTGCCGCAGCGGATCGCGGCGCGGTTCGGCGCGCTGCTCGGCGGCGACCCGGGCACCTCGTGGGTGTCCGGCGAACCGGTCGCGGCGCTGGTCGGGCCCGCGCTGCGGGTGTCGGTGGGCATCATGCTCGGCGCGGCGGTCCTCTCGTTCCTGGTCGGCCACCTGGCGGGGTTGTTGGCCGCGCGCCGGCCCGGTTCGGTGCTGGACCGGGCGATCTCGGGGCTGGTGCGGGTGTTCTCCGCGGTGCCGGAGTTCGCGCTCGCGCCGCTGCTGGTGCTGGTGTTCGCGGTCGGGCTGCACGCGCTGCCCAGTTCGGGCTGGCGCGGGCCGGAGTACGCGGTGCTGCCGCTGCTGTCGCTGGTCCCGTCGCTCGCGGTGCCGATCGCGGCCGTCACCCGGGAGCAGGTGGTGGCGCTGCGGCGGGAGAACTTCGCGGTCGCCGCCCGGGCCCGCGGGCTCGGCGAGACCCGGATCTGGGCGGTGCACCTGGCGCGGCCCGCGCTGCCCGCGGCGTTGTCGCTGCTCACCTACAACGCGGCCGGGGCGATCTCCGGCACCACCGCCATCGAGGTCGTCTTCGACATCCCCGGGCTGGGCAGCACCGTGGTGGAGGCGGTGCGGGCGCAGGACGTGCCGGTCGTGCAGGCCGGTCTGGTGGTGGCGGCGCTGGCCGCGCTGGCCGTCGGCGCGGTCGGCGACCTGCTCGGGCTGGCCGCCGAACCCCGCGCGCGGCGGGAGGCCCGGACGTGAGGGCCCGGCGCCGGGCCGCGCTCGTCGCCGCCGGGATCGGCGTGCTGGTGCTGGGCGTCGGGCTGACCGGCGATCCGCTGGCCACGGACATGGACGCGGTGCTGCGGGCGCCGTCGCTCGCGCACCCGCTGGGCACCGACGAGCTCGGGCGGGACGTGCTGGCGCGGCTGGCGCACGGCGCGCTGCTCACCCTCGGCACCGCCGGGTCCGCGCTGGTCGTGGCGGTGCTGGTGGGCCTGTTCGCCGGGTGCGCGACCGGGTGGAGCTCCTCGCCGGTGGCCGCGCTGGTGCGGGCCGGGGTGGACGTGGCCACCGCGCTGCCGCCGCTGATCGTGGCGCTGGTGACGACGCTGGTCGCGGGGCCGGGCACGGCGGCGTTGCTGCTGGCGCTGGCCGGGGTGAGCTGGTTGCCGTTCGCGCGGCAGGCCGATGCGATGACCGCGCAGCTGCGGACCCGGAACTGGGTGCTGGCGCACCGGGCGCTGGGCGCGGGCCGGCTGCTGATCTGGCGGCGGTCGCTGCTGCCGTTCCTGGCTCCGGCGGCGGGGGCGCTGGCCGCGGTGCGGCTGCCCGCGCTGGTGAACACGGTGGCGGCGCTGGGTTTCCTCGGCCTCGGGCCACCGCCGCCGCGGCCGGAGTGGGGCGCGATGATCGCCGAATCGGTGGACCACCTGGGCACCGCCCCGTGGCTGCTGGCGGCGCCGGTGCTCGCCCTGGTGGCGGTGCAGACGATCGTGGCCGCCCTGGCCGCGGAGCGCTAGCGGGCGCTGCTCACCGGCCGTGGAAGCGGGGCGCGCGGCGTTCGGCGCGGGCCCCCCTCGCCTCGGCGGCGTCCTCGCTCGCCCAGCAGGCGTCGTAGGCCCGTTCCAGGTCGGCGTCCGGCACCTCGGTGTCGAGGGAGTTCAGCGCGAGCTTCGCGTAGCGCAGCGACAGCGGAGCCAGCTCGGCGATCTCCCGCGCCCAGCTCACCGCGTCCGCGTGCGACCCGATCCGGTCCACCAGACCGCGCTCGTGGGCGGTGGTGGCGGCGAGGCGTTCCCCGGCGAGCAGCAGCGCGCGGGCGGGCCCGCCACCGGCGAGCAGCGACAGCCGCCGCACGGTCCACGGGTCCACGGCGAGGCCGTTGCGCGCGGTGGGCACCGCGAAGTAGGCCTCGGGGCCGGCGACCCGGAGGTCGGCGGCGAGCGAGAGCTGCGCGCCGGCGCCGACGGCGGGCCCGTTGATCGCGGCGAGCACCGGCACCGGCGCATCGAGCACGGACCGCAGCGCGGTGTAGAGCGCGTCCCGGAACTCGTCGCCGTACACGCCGTCCAGGTCGGCGCCCGCGTCGAACGTGCTGCCCTCGCCGGTGAGCACGAGCGCGCGGGCGCCCTGCTCGACCTGCTCGGCGACGGCGGTGGCGAGCCCGCGGCAGTGCTCCAGGTCGAGGGCGTTGCGCCGTTCGTGCCGGTCGAGCGCGATCAGCCCGACCGTCCCGTCCCACCCGGTGCTGATCATCGCGCGTGTCCTCCCCGAAGCGGTGGTCCTGGCACCGGCCAGTGCACCACTCCCGCTCCGCGGACGGTCCCCTCCCCGCACCAGATCACACCCGCCCGCTCCCCCGGTGGGCCGTGCCCCGCGGGACTGCGCGGCGGGACCAGCTCAGGGGGTGCGGACCGCGGGCAGTACGGTTCCGGGGTGCGCGTCGAGTTGCTCTCCGATCATCCGCGGTCCGAGGCCCGCCGGACCGAACAGGCCGCGCGGGAGCGGCACGCCCGCTACGAGCAGGAGGTGGCGCGGACGCGGGAGCGCCACGCCCGCCGCCGCTGGTGGCAGGTCTGGAAGCTGCCGGCCCAGTGGCGGGAACTGCGGCGGCTGCGGGAGCTGCGCCCCACCGACGATGCGGCGGTCCAGAACCGGCTCGCCCAGCAGGAAGCGGGCATCGAGGCGGAGGACGCGGTGGCCACCGCGCTGGAACGCCTCTCCGACGACTGGGTCCTGTTCCGCGGCTACCGCAACCGACGCGGCGAGGTGGACCACCTGGTGGTCGGCCCCGGCGGGGTGTGGGCGGTCGAGGTGAAGAACCACTCGGGCCGGGTGCACGCCGACGGCGATTCCTGGCGCTCGGAGGTGTTCGACCGCTACGGCAACCACGTGGAGGACCGCACCCTCGCGGACCGCAGCGGCCGCAGCTGGGGCCGCCAGGTCCGCGACGTGTCGAAGGCGCTCGCCGACTTCCTGCGCCAGCGGGGCCGCCAGGTGCTGGTGCGGCCGGTGCTGGTGGTGGTGAACCCGCGCGCGGAGATCGGTTCGGTGCGGCGCAGCGGGCTGGCGCTGGTCACCGCGAGCCTCGACGAGCTGGTGCGCACCCTGCGGCAGGCACCACCGACGCTCGGCCCGGCGTCCGCGGAGGAGGTGGCGCGGCTGGTGCGCCGCGATCACGCGTTCCACGAGAAGCGCCGGGCCCAGCGCGACGGCTAGCGACCGATCCGGGCGGCGGGCTCCGCCGAGACCAGGTGCAGCACCCGTTCCAGCGGCCCGCGCCCGAGCAGCGCCCGCCACACCACGGCGAAGACCACGACGATCGCGGTCAGCAGCAGCCACGTCAGGTGCGGCGCGGTCTGCTGCAGCGCCATCAGGCCGTCCGTCCCGATGGCGGCCAGCAGCACGATGTGCCCGGCGTAGGCGGTGAGCGCGAGCGCACCCACGGCCGCGATCGGCGCCAGCACCCGTGCCCGCTCCACGAACATGCACAGGCCGATGACCAGCAACGCCGCCCCGGTGGCCCCGACGACCTCGAACGGGCTGCCGCTGTGCGCGCCCGCCGAGAGCAGCATGACCGGGCTGCCCGTCGGGACCGCACCGAAACCCCTGCTCAGCAGCACGTCCACCAGCTCCGGCGGCAGCGCGTCGCCGTAGGACGCCAGCACCTGCTCGCGGCCGCCGAACACGTTCATCGCCAGCCACGACCCGCCGTAGCCGGCCAGTGCCAAGCCGGCCCCGAGCAGCGCGACCGGTCCGCGCGCGGCGCGCAGGTCGATCCGGCCCAGCGCCATCCCGGCCAGCACGAACGGCAGCCAGGTCAGCACCGGGTAGCCGCCGTCCAGCAGCACGTGCTGGAACGCGGCAGCCGCCCCCGACCAGGACGTGAAGTCGCCGAGGTGCGGGATCGCACCGAATTCGCCCGCGGGCGGCATCGCGTCCCGGATCAGGTAGGACGCCAGCGGGGCCGCGATCGCCAGCACCCCGGCCAGCACGCCCAGCGTCCTGGCGCGCAACCGCAGCAGCGGCAGGGCCAGCAGGAACAGCACGCCGTACGAGGTGAGGATCACCATCACCGGCGCGTCGAGCATGCTCAGCACCAGTCCCAGCCCGAACAGCACGACCGCGCGCACCGCGATCCGCACCGCCACCTGCCGCCGCCGGACGCCCTCCACCGGCGCCGTCCCGCCGCTGAGCAGGGCGATCGACAGCCCGGCCAGCACCGCGAACAGGGCGGCGGACCGGCCGGACACCAGTCCGAACAGCCAGCTCTGCGGTGGCCCCGTGTGCGCGACGAACATGCCGAGCACGACGAGCCCCCGCGCGATGTCCACTCCGATCAGCCGCCCGGTCCCGGGCCGGCTGATCCGTTCCGTCTTCTGGGATGAAATTCCTGTCGTGCTCACCCGATCATGCTCGCCGGGCGGAGGCGGTCGCCGAATCGTCCTCCAGGCCACCGCGCCTACGACTTCGGGCCGACGATGGACTCCGAGGCCTTGCCTGATCGGTCTACGCGGGGTCCCCGATGCGCGCCAGGCCCGCGCGGTACACGATCCGTTCCGGCGGCAGCTGCGGTTCCGCTTCGGGGCGCCAGTGCGAGGGCGCGACGACGCCCGGCGGCACGAGTTCCATGCCGGCGAACAACCGGCCGATCTGCTCGGGCGACCGCCAGTAGCTGGGCGGGTTCACGTCCCGGTACAGCTCGGCGATGCGGGCGGCGGTCTCCGGCGCCAGCCACTGCGCGGTGGAGTGCGAGACGGCGAGGTAGCTGCCGGGGGCGAGTTGGGCGACGTAGCGGCGCACGAGCTCGGCGACCTCGGCGTCGTCCTCGATGAAGTTGAGCACCGACACCATCAGCAGGCCCACGGGGCGGCTGAAGTCGAGCAGCCTGGTCTCCCCGGCCCGCTCGAACACGGTCTCCGGGTCCCGCAGGTCGGCGTCGACGATCTCGACCTGCTTCACGTCGGTGATCAGCTGCCGGGCGTGCGCGACCGTCACCGGCTCGTTGTCGACGTAGACGACGCGGACGGCCGGGTCGAGCCGGTGCGCGATGTCGTGCACGTTGCCCGCGGTCGGGATGCCGGAACCGAGGTCGAGGAACTGGTCGATGCCCTGGTCGACGAGGTACCGCACGACGCGGCCGAGGAAGCCCCGGTTGGCGCGGATCGAGGGCACCACGTCGGGGTTGGCGGCGAGGACCCGGTCCGCGGCCTCCCGATCCGCTTCGAAGTTGGTGGATCCGCCGAGGTAGTAGTCGTACATGCGGGCCGAGTTGGGGCGCCGCAGGTCGATGCCCTCGGTGTCGGCGGGACGTTCTCCCGGCCACCGGTCCATGGACCCACCTCCGACTCACCCGCACCGGAGTCGCCGGCGGCGGTCGGCCGCGACGGTCCGGCCGCGGTTTCAGCTACCGAGCGACCGCAGTCCGGCGAGCGCCGTCCTGATGCGCTCGGGCACGCGGACCGGGCGTCGCGTCTCCCGGTCGACGTACACGTGCACGAACCGGCCCACCGAGGCCGGTTCGTCGGCTCCCCCGCCGAAGACGGCGAGGCGGTACACGACACTGGTATTGCCCACCCGCTCCAGGCCCACACCCACTTCGACGTCCTCGGGGAAGCCGAGCTCGGCGAGGTAGCGGCAGTTGGTCTCGACGACGAGCCCGATCTCGGGGAAGTCGCGGATGTCGGCACCGGTGGCGCGGATCAGCCAGCCGTTGACCGCGGTGTCGAACCAGGAGTAGTGCACGACGTTGTTGACGTGGCCGTAGACGTCGTTGTCCGCCCACCTGGTGGTGATGGGCCACAGCACGGTGAAGTCGCCGCGGCGGGGAAGTCCTTCGGCGGGTTCGGCCATGCCGCGCAGCCTACTCGTCGGTAACGGCGGGCTGCTCCGGCCGGTCGGCGACCTCGGTGCGCACGCGTTCCTCGATCTCGGGCTTGCGCAGCCCGAGGGCGGTGAGCACGCCAGCGCCGCCCTCGTGCTCCAGCAGGGCCAGCAGCAGGTGTCCGGTGCCGACGTGCTGGTGGCCGAGGCGCAGCGCCTCCCGGAAGGTCAGTTCCAGCGCCTTCTTGGCGCCCGCGTCGAACGGGATCAGGGCCGGGACGTCGGCGCCGCCGGGCGGCAGCGGCGCGGTGGCGGCGCGGCGCAGCGCTTCCGGGGTGACGCCGTCGGCGGCCAGCACCCGGGCGGCGGTCGCGTCGGGCGCGGCGAGCAGGCCGAGCAGCAGGTGCTCGGTGCGGATCTCGACGTGCCCCGCGGCGTGCGCCTCGTTCTGCGCGGCGACGACGGCGCTGCGCGCGGGGCCGGTGAACCGGCTGAAGCCCTGCTCCGGGGAGAGGTCGGGGCCTTTGAAGCGCTTCTGCGCGGCCTGCTTGGTGACGCCCATGCCGACGCCGATGTCCTTCCAGGACGCGCCGGAGCGGCGGGCCTGGTCGACGAAGTGGCCGATGAGGTGGTCGGAGATCTCGCCGAGGTGGTCGGCGGTGAGGACGGCGGCGGAGAGCCGGTCGAGCGCGTCGGTGTGCACGCTGGTGATCGCCGCGATCAGGTCGTCGAGCCGGACGGGCGGGGACAGCTGGAGGGGTTCACTCATGCGTCAACCCTAGGTTGACCGAACGGCAATCGTCAACCTCCAGTTGACGGCGGCTCGGCGATCCGCTGCGCGGCCACCACCGCGGCCCGCCGGATCCCCGCGGCGTCCCGGCCGCGCGCCCCGCCGTCCAGCTTCCCGATCGCCAGCGCGGACAGCGCCATCGACCGCGCGATGCCCAGCAGCACGATCAGCAGGTCCGCCGGGTGCCAGGACGGGTCGACGTGCCCCTCGGCCTGGCCGCGCCGGATCTCGTCGATCTTCGGCCGCAGCGCGGTGAGCCGCAGGTCGTCGGCGCCCAGCCGCTCCGGTTCGTCCAGGTCGATCCACGCCTGCAACCGGGCGCTCTGCGGGTGGTCCAGGTAGTGGTCGAACAGCCGGCCCACGTAGCCCGGGACGTCCTCGCCGCGCAGCGCCGTGCGCTCGTCGATCTCGGCGACCCAGCGGCGCACGACCGCCTCGAACAGCACCTGCTTACCGGGGAAGTACGCGTAGAGCCGGTCCTTGCTGGCCCGCGCGTCGGCGGCGATGCGGTTGATCCGGGCGCCCGCCACGCCGTGGCGGGCGAACTCGGCGGTGGCGGCGATGAGGATCCGCTCCCGGGTGGCGTGTCCGGCTGCTCGCATCGGGTGAGGCTACCTTGCCGAACCGTTCGGTTCGGGAGTACGTTCGGCCGCCGAACCAACCGGTTCGCGAACGCGCAGCCCGCAGGGAGCCCACGTGCACCTCGACCAAGCCCGCGCCCGCTTCGCCGAACTCCGGCGGCAGGAATCCGGCGTCTCCCCCGACGAACTCGACGAGATCTGGGCGGCGCTGCCCACCGTCGCCGCCGCGGACGTGCTGGGCGCGTGGCGCGGCGCGGACTTCGCCACCGGGCACCGCCTCTCCCGGCAGCTGGTCGCCGCGCGCTGGCACGGCAAGACCTTCCGCTCGGCGCTGGACGCGAAACCGCTCATCTGCCGCGACGAATCCGGCGAGCTGTTCTCCGACGTCCGGCTCGGCGGTGGGGAGGCCACGCTGTGGAACGTCGAGTTCCGCGGCGAGGTGACCGCGACGATGGTCTACGACGGGCGCCCCGTGCTCGACCACTTCAAGCAGGTCGGCCCCGCCACCCTGATGGGGATCATGAACGGCAGGCCGGAGCAGGTGCTCGACGACGGCCGCCACTACTACTTCCTGCTCGAACGCGACTGACCCCGGCAGCGCAGGAGATCCCGTGCAGATCACCGCGGCGGTCGCCCCGGAACCGGGCGCCGAGTTCGTGCTGGAGACCGTCGAGCTCGACGAGCCGCGCGCCGACGAGATCCTGGTCCGCGTCACCGCCTCCGGCCTGTGCCACACGGACCTGATCACCAAGGACGATCCGCGCCGGCGCGAACCGGTCGTGCTCGGCCACGAGAGCACCGGGACCGTCGAGCGGGTCGGCGCCGAGGTCACCGGCATCCGGCCGGGCGACCGGGTGGCGCTGAGCTACCGCAGCTGCGGCGCGTGCCGCCGGTGCGCGGCGGGCGACCGGGCCTACTGCGCGCGGGCGCGGCGGCTCAACGGATCCGGCAGGCGGCCCGACGGATCCCCCACCCTGACCTGGCGCGGCGCACCGCTCGGCGGCTCGTTCTTCGGGCAGTCCGGTTTCGCCACCCACGCGCTGGCGACCGCGGACAACGCGGTGGTGCTGGCGGACGCGGTGGGCCCGCTGGTGGCGGCGCCGCTGGGCTGCGGGTTCCAGACCGGGGCCGGGGCGGTGCTCAACGTGCTGCGGCCCGCACCCGAGGACTCCCTGGTGGTCTTCGGCGCCGGCGGCGTGGGCCTGGCCGCGCTGCTGGCCGCCCGAGCGGCCGGGGTGCGCAGCACGATCGCCGTGGACGTGCTGCCCGAACGCCGCGCGCTGGCGCTGCGGCTCGGTGCCGGTGCGGCGCTGGACCCGGGTGCGGACGACGTGGTCGCGCGGGTGCGGGAACTCACCGGCGGCGGCGCCACGCATGCGCTGGAGGCGACCGGGCTGGCCCCGGTGTTCGAGCAGGCGCTGGCCGCGCTGGGCGCCACCGGAGCGCTGGCCGTGGTCGGGCTCGGCGCGGCGTCGGCCCGGCTGGACCTGCGCGACCTGCTGCACCGGGGCAAGACCGTGCGCGGCTGCGTCGAAGGCGACGCGGTGCCGCAGCGGTTCATTCCGGAGCTGCTGGCGCTGCACGCGGCCGGGCGGTTCCCGGTGGCCGAGCTCGTCACCGCCTACGCCTTCGCGGACATCAACCGGGCCGTCGCCGACCAGCGCGCGGGACGGGTGCTCAAACCGGTGCTCACCTGGTGACCCGGTCCGGCTTCACCGCGGCGCCGCAACGGGTTCCGCGCCCGGACCGCGCGTCCCGGTTCCGCCCCCGGGTTGCACCGGCAGGTAGCGTGGGAATCGGTTGAGCCCACAGCCGCGACAAGTTTTTCGCCACCGAGGGCGTGCGCTCGGCCGTCACCGCCCGCTGCTGCCGTTCGCTCTCGGTTTCCCCAGGAGGCGGCATGCCTGTGACTCCCGCACGCACCACCACCGACGCGCCGACACTGGACGTCCCGGTCGGCGCCGGCCCCGGCATCCCGGACCGACGCCCGCCCGAGGCCTCCCCGCCGCCGCGTGCCGGGGGTGGGGCGCTGGAGCTGGAGCTGCACCGCCCCGACCCGCGCACGATCCTGCTCTCCGCCCGCGGCGAGATCGACGCGGGCAGCGCGGGGCGGCTGCGCGAACTGCTGTGGCACCGGCTCTCGTCGTGCACCGGGACCGTGGTGCTGGACCTGGCCGCGATCACCTTCGTCGACACGGCCTGCCTGCACCTGCTGGACCAGTGCCAGCGCCGGGCGGACCAGCACGACATCTCGTTCCGGGTGGTGCTCAACGAGCGCGGCCTGCTGGACCGGCTGCTGGAGCTGGCGGACGCGCGGGTGCGGTTCCTGACCTTCGCGGACCTGCCGAGCGCGCTGCGCTGACGTCGGGGCCGCTCAACCGGCCCGGTCGAGCAGGCGACCGGTCGAGCAGGCCGCCGGTCGGGCAGCCCGCCGGTCGAGCAGCCCGCCGGTCGAGCCGGCGGGTCGGTGTAGCAGGTGGCCGGCCAGGTGGCCTGGTGGGGCAGGCCGCCCGGTCGGTCAAGCCGCCCAGTCGATGCCGATCGGCCCGTCGGAGACGAGCAGGAATTCGCAGCCCTCGGCGGGATCGGCTTCCTCCGGTCCGTACACGTGCCCGGCCCGGACGCCGCGCACCGAGCCCGCGCGGACCCAGCCCTCGTCGCCGAACCGCAGCGCGCCCTTGACCAGGTGGTAGGTCGTGTTGAACGGGTGGCTGTGCTCGGGCGCGGCGTAGCCGGGCGGGAACCAGGCGTAGAAGACGTTCGGCGCGAGGATCTTCACCTGGGCGGCCTGGTCGCCGCCGGGCAAGTGCGGGTCCTCGTACGGAACCCACGGTTCCTCGTCGAGGACCTTCGCCCACACGGCAGGGGCGTCGTCGATGCTCATCGTGGTGGATCTCCAGTCGGGAACCGGGTCGGCACGCTTCGTTCGACGGACAGTGTGCCCCGCCGCGACCACCGGAGATCCACCCACCCCGGGGTCGTTTTTCGGAATATACCTGCGGTTTTATGCCTCGGCTGAGATCATCTCATCACCGGAACGGGGGGCTCGCGGACGGCACCGATTCACGGTCCACATAGGACCAACGGCGCCGATATCCGCCGCACGTTCCCGGTATTCCGCGATCAGTCCACAATGGCCACCGCGAACTCCCTGCGAAACTCCGCCCCCGAACCGGTGAACCACGTTCCACCGACGGGCGGAACCGCCGTACCGGCGGGTGGCCGCCGCGCCGGGCGACCACCCGCGGGCACGATCAGCGGCCGAGACCGCCGCGCAGGTTCGCGGTGTACCGCTCCCCCGCCGTGGAACCGGGCGGGAAGATCTCGGACAGCTCGGCGACCACCTCGGCGGGCAGCACCAGCCGGGCCGCCTCCAGGTTCGCGTCGAGGTTCGCCGCGCGCCGCGTCCCCGGGATCGGCACCACGTCCTCGCCCTGGGCGATCAGCCAGCCCAGCGCCAGCGCGGCCGGGGTGGTGCCGAGCTCCTCGGCGCGGGCGCGCAACCGGTCCACCCTGGTCAGGTTCTGCTCCAGCGCGTCCGCGGCGAACCGCGGGTAGCGCGCCTGCCTGCCCTCCAGGTTCTCCACGTCGGCGGCGCTGCGGATGGACCCGCCGAGCACGCCGCGCCCCAGCGGTGAGTACGCCACCAGGCCCACGCCCAGCTCCCGCGCGGCGGGCAGCAGTTCCGCCTCCACGTCCCGGGTGAACAGCGAGTACTCCTCCTGCGTGACGGCGATCGGATGCACCGAGTGCGCCCGCCGCAGCGTGTCCGCGGAGACCTCGGAGATCCCGATGTGCCCGACCTTGCCCTGCTGCACCGCCTCCGCGATCGCGCCGACGCTGTCCTCGATCGGAGTGGACGGGTCCACCCGGTGCAGGTAGTACAGGTCGATCCGGTCGGTGCCGAGCCGCTTCAGGCTGGAGTCGATCGCCTGGTGGATCCGCTCCGGGCGCCCCAGCCCTTCGCCGCCGCCCGCGCCGGTCTTGGTGGCCAGCACCACCCGGTCCCGCAGCCCGCCGGACAGCGCCCGGCCGATCAGCTGCTCGTTGTGCCCGTTCCCGTAGACGTCGGCGGTGTCGATCAGCGTGATCCCGGCCTCGACGAGGTGGTGGATGAGCCGTTCGGACTCCGCGTCGTCGGCCGCGCCGTACACCCCGGACAGCCCCATCGCCCCGTACCCGAGGGCACTGACCGCGGGACCGCCCGCGCCGAGCCGGTGCTGCGGGATGTCGTCTCGTCGAGCCACAGTCATCAGTCGGTGACCTTCCTCGTCGCCGTCGTCCGCGCCCGCTGCGCGGACACCCGTTCGTCCGGCGCAACGACGCGACGGCCCCGACCGTTCCCGCTCGGCCCGATGTTCCCGGATCGTGGGCCCACCGGGTCGGCGGCGCCCCCGCCAGGTGGGAGTCCGCCACCTGCCGGATCGGCTGTCCGCCGGCGGGCCACGCACCTGCCGGAGACCACCGGGCGCGCGGGCCGCTCAGCCGGGCCCGTAGCGGCGTCCGCCGAGGTCAGCTGTGCCAGTTGCGGTAGAGCCGCACCGCGTTGCGCAGCGCCATCGTCACCGTCATCGGGCCGATGCGCGGGACGAACACCCCGGCCGCGTCCACGACGTCCTCGTCGTAGTTCTTCAACGTGGAGAAGTTGATGCAGGTCGCGCCCGGCTTGATCTCGGCGGCGCGCACCACGGGGAACTCGCGGGACGGCACCCCGGTCACCACCACGTCCGCCTCGGCGAGGGCGGTGGCGCGGTCCACCCCGGTCGGCCGGACCTGGAAAGCGCCCTCCTCCCGCGCGGGCAGGTAGGACAGCGGGCCGTCGATGTCGAACGAGGTGACCTCGGCGCCGTCGTTGGCCATCATCGCCGCCAGCGGCTGGCCCACGATCTCGCTGCGGTTGAACACGCAGGCCTTCAGCCCGGCCAGCGGCTGCGCGGCACCGGCGCGGGTGATCCCGGCCTGCTCGACGAGCTTGAGCACCGCGAGCGGGGTGCACGGCAGCACGGCGCGCTTGGTGCGCTCGGCGTCGATGTAGCGGCGGTTCTCGTAGAGGCAGCGGCTCCAGAAGGAGTGCAGGCCCTCCACGTCCTTGCGCGGGTCGACGAGCTCGCGCAACCAGCGGTCCTGCGCCAGCCCCATGATCGGGTAGTACAGGAAGATGCCGTGCACTCCCGGGTCGCTGCCCGCCTCGTGCACCGCGCGCTCGACCTCGCCCGCGGGCAGCACCCGCTGGTCGAAGCGGATCCCGACGCTCTCGCAGCCGCGCCGGGTGTACTCGGCGTAGGTCTGGGTGGGGCCGTCCCCTTCGACGCGGAAACCGGTCAGCGTCAGCGGTTCCGGCAGCGCGGCCACCTCGGCGCGGATCTCCGCGCGGAAGGTGTCGGCGAGGGCACTGGGATTGAGGAGTCGAGCGGCCACGGGTAGTTCTCTAGCACAGCGGCCGGTGCTCGGCGACGCCGCCCCGGAGCGGCCCGCAGGGCGCTGACCTCCTGTTCCACCGATCTTCCTGGTGCCGCGGGCGGCATCGGCGGGCGGTGGTGTGTCGGATGTCAACCGCCGGAAGCGCGAGATCGGGTGGTGCGCGCGGGGTCAGCGGAGCTCGGCGAGCTTCCGGAAGTCCCAGCTGCTGATCTTCGTCGGCGTGACGCGCAGCCAGCCGTGCCTGCCATCGTGGATCATCTCGTCGCCGCCGAGGTACTTGCGGGCGAACAGCGGCTCGATCTCGGCGAGGGCCGGTTCGGGTTCGCCGGTGCGCGGCGCCTCGCCGACGACCTCGGCGGTGCCGCTGATCTCCACGCCGCGCAGCTGCTGGTACTCGGTGCCCGCGTCGACGACGACGCTGATCCGCGGATCGCGCCGCAGGTCCGCCCAGCGCTTGCTGCGGGTGAGGGAGTTCAGCCACAGCGCGGAACCGTCCCAGCCGAACCAGAGCGGCGTGGCGTGCGGTCCGTCGGGCCCGATGGTCGCGACCCGGCAGGTGCGTTCGGCGGCGAGGAACGCGTCGAGCTCCTCGCGGCTCATGGCGATGCGGCGGCCGCGCTTCTGCGGCCGGAGTTCGTCGGTCATCCCCGCTCCCCTTCCGGTCCCAAGTGCTCCGCGAAGAACGACAGGACCCGGCGCCACGCGTCCTCGTCGGCTTCCCGGTCGTAGCCGATGCCGGCGACCCGCAGCAGCGGGCCGAACGGGCCGACCTTCAGCTTGTTGGCGAAACCGTGCCCGGCGTCGGGGTACTCCTCGACGTCGTGCGGCACGCCGAGCTCGGTGAGGTGCGATTCGAGCAGGTCCGCCGCGCCCCGGAGCGCGCGGTCCTTCCCGCCGAAGCTGGCCACGACGGGGCAGGCGCCGTCGAGCACGGACCGGTCGTGCGGGACCTGCCCGTAGTAGGGCGCGGCGGCGTCGAACCCGCGCGGCGCGGCGAGCAGCGCGAAGCCACCGCCCATGCAGAAGCCGACGACGCCGACCTTCCCGGTGCAGTCCTCGCGGTCGGCGAGCGCGCGCCGGGCGGCTTCGACGTCCTCGAAGGCCTGGCCGCTGCCGGTGCTGAGCTGGCGGAAGACGGTGCGCACGCAGCGCGCGAACCCGCCGCGGGTGTAGAGGTCGGGTGCGATGGCGAGGAAGCCCTCGGCGGCGAACCGGTCGGTGATGGCCCGCGCGTCCTCGGTCATGCCGAACGCGTCGTGCACCACGACCACGCCGGGCCACGGTGGTGCCCCGGAGATCGAGGGGTAGGGCGCCGCGAGGTGGACGCGGAGGTCGCCGTCCGAGGTGGGCACGGTCGTGGTCACGGGATCGAACCTAACTCCTCGTCGCGGTGCTGTCACTCGTCCGCCCGTCCCGGACAGGTGTGGGGCGGCCCCGGGATGGACCGCGCCACACGTCCACAGTGGACTTCAGCGGATCACGCCTCCGCCGTCCGCGCGGTGAACCCGGTGAGCCGGGTGGCCCGCACGGTGCGCCCGCGCTCGACGGCCAGGTACGTCACCACCAGACCGGCGAGACCCCAGATCACCAGCAGCACCACGGTGCCGCCGCCCGGCGCGGAGCCGTCCACCACGGCCCGCAGCGCGTCCTGCGCGGGCCCGACCGGCAGCGCCGCGAGCACCGAGCTCAACGCGGAGGGCACCGCGGTGATGAACCCGGTCGCCAGCAGCACCACCGCGACGAGCATCGCCAGGAACCGGCCGGTGCCGCGCAACGCGCCCGCCAGCGCCTGGTTCACCGCGGTGAACGCGACGGCGGTCAGCATCGCCAGCCCGGCGCAGCCGAACCAGCCGCCCACCGACAGGTCCTGCGCGACGCCGACGACGACCGCGACCAGCAGCCCCTGCGCGAGCCCGACCACCGCGGGCAGCCGGAACTGCCGCAGCGCCAGCGCGAACGAGGACCGCGTCGATTCCAGCGCGCGGCGCGGCACCGCGCGCAGCACCAGGAACGTGGCGATCGCGCCGACCCACAGCGCCAGCACGGAGTACAGCGCGATCCCGGACGAACCGAACCCGAGGCTGCTGCCCTCCGCGGTGGTGATCGGGTTGGCGACGGTCTTGGCGAGCTTGTCGCGGTCGCCGTCGGGGTAGCTGGGCAGCTGGTCCACGGCCTGGTCGAGGCCGGAGGACAGCTGCCCGGTGCCGTCGCCGAGCTGGTGCGCGCCGTCGGAGAGACCGCGCACGCCCTGGGCGAGCTGGTCGGCGCCGTCGGCGAGCTGCCCGGCACCGCCACCGGTCTGCGAGATCCCGTCGGCGAGCTGACCCACGCCGCCGTCGAGCTGCTGGGCACCGTCGTGGAGCTGGTCGATGCCGCCGGACAGGGCGACGAGCCCGCCACCGGACTCGGGCGTCTTCCCGGCGAGCGCGGCGAGCCCGCCGGACACGCCGGTGCTGGCCTGCTGCAGCTGCCCGGCACCGTCGCCGAGCGCCTTCGCGGTGGCCGCCTGGATGGCGATCTTGTTGCAGATGGGCAGCGTGCCGGGCGGGCACTCCTTGCTCATCTCGGCGAGGCTTTCGGACATGCCCTGGAGACCACCGGAGAGCTGCTGCACGCCCTGGGCCTCCTGCGCGGACACGTCGGCGAGCTGGCCGACCTGGCCGGGCAGCTGCGCGGTCTGCTCCTTGAGCTGGCCGATGCCGTCGGCGAGCCCGCCCATCCCGGTCTTGAGCTGCTGCGCGCCGCCTTCGAGCGCGCCGATGCCGTCGGCGAGCGCCCGCGAACCGTCCGCGAGCTGGTCGGCGCCACCGGCGAGCTGGTCGGTGCCGCCCGCGAGCTGCTGCGCGCCGTCGGCGAGCGAGGTCGCCCCGTCGGAGGCCTCGCCGAGCTTGTCGCCGAGCGTGTTGAACCCGACGAACACGTTGTCCAGGTAGGTCGTGGTCAGCTGCCTGCCGAGCAGGTCGGCGGCCGTGTTGGTGACGACCCGGCTGATCGCCTCGTCCGCGAACTTGCTGCGGCCGCCGGTGCTGACGTCGATGGTGGCCTTCTTCGCCTGCGCCGGGTCGCCGGAGAAGGAGGTGGCGGCGGCGGAGAAGTTCTCCGGGATCGTCACGACCGCGGCGTAGCTGCCGTCTTCCAGGCCTTCGGCGGCGGTCTGCGGGGTGGCGAACTCCCAGCTGTAGTTGCTCTCGATCTCGCCGCCGACGAGCTTCGCGGACAGCTGCCGCCCGAGCGGGGTGAGCTGGCCGTTCACCTCGACCGGTTCGTCGTTGTTCACGACGGCGGCCTTGACGTCCTTCAACCGGTCCTCGGGTTTGCCCAGCGACCAGATCAGCAGGCCCGCGATCGCCAGCGGTACCAGCAGCAGGCCGATCAGGGGGAGGATCAAGCGGCGCTTCGCCATCGTCTGATTACCTCTGCTTTCTAGCGGATCGCGGCGGAGAGGACGTCGGGCATCGCGGCGTCGTCGCGCAGTTCGGTGAGGGTGGCGGGGGCACCGGCGGGCAGCACGTCGCGCGCCTCGGCAAGCCCGGTGGTGCCGGCGATGACGGTGGTCCCGGCGCCGGTGAGCAGTTCGCGGATGCGGCCGCGCTCGCCGGGGTCGGAGGCCCGGTCAGTGCGGTCGAGCACCAGGACCTCCGGTTCTTCGCGCAGCGCCGCCCGCACCGCGTCCGCGCCGCCCGCACCGGCGTCGACGTAGGCGACCCGGGACCGCACGGCGGAGCCGCGGGCGGGGAGCACGTAGCCGAGGACCTTGAGCCGCCCGGAGTCGGGCTGGAGCCTGCCGGACAGCGTCAGCAGCACCGCGGTGATCGCGGATTCGTGCACGCCGCGCACCACGTGGGTGCCGCCGCGCTCCACCAGGAAGCCCACGTCCCGGTAGACGGGTGCGCCGGTGGACGGGTCGTCGAGCCGCAGCCCGGCGCAGGCGATGGCCTCGTTCGAACCGGGGCGCGGCCAGTCGGCGAGCTCGATCTCCTCGCGCAGGTTCTCCCCTTCGACGTCGAAGGCGGGCAGCACCCGGTCCAGCTTCCGCGGCATCCACCACGCCTTCTCCCCCAGCAGCGCGAGCACCGCGGGCACCAACGTCATGCGCACGATGAACGCGTCGACGAACACGCCGACCGCGAGCCCCAGCGCGATGGGCTTGAGGTTGGCGTCGCCGTCGGGGACGAACGCGGCGAACACCGCGAACATGATCACCGCGGCCGCGGTGACGACCTTGCCGGAGGAGACGAAGCCGGTGTGGATCGCGGCCTGGGCGTCCTTGGTGTGCACGTACTCCTCGCGCATCCGGGACACCAGGAAGACCTCGTAGTCCATGGCGAGGCCGAACAGGATGCCCATCAGCACGATCGGCATGAAGCTGATCACCGGCCCGGTGCGGGCGACGTTGAGCGCCTCGGCGCCCCAGCCGTCCTGGAAGATCAGCGTCACGATGCCCATCGAGGCGCCGATGCTGAGCAGGTAGCCCAGCGTCGCCTTGATCGGCACGGCGATGGAGCGGAACACCATCGTCAGCAGCACCAGCGACAACCCGACCACGACGACGCCGAACGGCAGCAGCGCTTCACCGAGCTTGTCGGAGACGTCGATGCCGACGGCGGTGAAGCCGGTGACGGAGATGTCGATGCCGTAGGCCTCCTGGAAGTGCCCGCGCAGCGAGCGGATCTCCTCGACGAGGTCCTTGGTCTGCTGCGAGTCCGGTGCGCCCTCCGGGATCACCTGCACGATGCCGGTGTCCGCGGTCGGGTTCGGCACGGCCATCGGCACGTCGGCGACGCCGGGCAGCCGTTCAATCTCGGCCTTGAGGTCGTTCATCAGGCCGAGCGGGTCTTCGCTGGTGACGATGCTGCCGGTGACGATCAGCGGCCCGTTGAAGCCCTGCGGGAAGTGCTCGTCGGTGAGGTCGTAGGTGACCCGCGCCGGGTCGCCGTGCGGCAGCGCGCCCGCGTCGGGGAGCCCGAGGCGGAGCCCGGCGGCGGGCACGGTCGCGATGCCGAGGACGCCGACGACGATGAGCACGGTGACGATCGGGAAGCGGGTCGCGGCGCGGACCCAGCCGGCGAAGAACCGCTCGCCCACCGGCGGCTTGGCGCGGTCGGCGCGAGCGCGCTTGCCCGCCCGCGCCGACCGCGGGGTGAGCCGGGCCCCGGCGAAGCCGAGCAGCGCCGGGATGAGGGTGAGCGAGACGAGCACGGCGATGGCGACGGCGACGGCACCGGCGACGCCCATCGTGGTGAGGAACGGGATGCCCGCGACGCCGAGGCCGACGAGCGCGATCACCACGGTCAGCCCGGCGAAGATCACCGCGGAACCCGCGGTGGCGGTGGACCGCGCCGCGGCCTCCTGCGGCGACACGCCCTGGGCGAGTTCCTGCTGGTGCCGGGAGACGATGAACAGCGCGTAGTCGATGCCGACGGCGAGGCCGAGCATCAGCGACAGCAGCGGCGTGGTCGCGGTGACGGAGCCGAACGCGGTCGAGACGAGGATGAGCGCGGTGGAGACGCCGACCCCGATCAGCGCGTTCACCAGCGGCATGCCCGCGGCGAGGAACGAGCCCAGCGTGATCATCAGCACCACGATGGCGATCACCAGGCCGAGCGCTTCGACGATGCTGATGCCGGGGAAGCTCTGCGCGAACAGCGGCCCGCCGTAGGAGGACTGGGAGCCCTCCGGGAGCCGCTGCTGGAGGTCGGCGGAGATCTGGGCGATGTGGTCCTTGGTGGGCTGACCGATCTCCATGGTCTGCCCCTCCAGCTGGATCATGATCAGGGCGGCTTCGCCGTCCTCGCTGATCGATCCGCCGAGGTCCGCGTTGTAGGGCGAGACGATGGAGGCGGCCTCGTCCATGCCTTCGAGCTCGTCCACGGACCGCTCGACCTCGCGCTGCACGGCCGGGGCGCGCACGTCGTCGGCGACCACGATGATCTGCGCGGAGGCGCCGCTGGTCTGCGGGAAGGTCACCGACAGCCGGTCGAGGGCGTTCTGCGCCTCGGTGCCGGGGATCGTGACGTTGTTGTCCATTCCTTTGAACAGGAGACCGGCCGCGCCGCCGGTCACGACGAGCACGAGGAGCCAGATCACGAGGACGGTCTTGCGGGCCGCGTAGGCCCTCCGCCCCAGTGTGTAGAGGAACGAGGACACGCCACACTCCTGTCGCCGGGAAGGTTCTCGCCGGACGGCGGATCACCAGATCAGGGGAAGTGGATACAACGCTGTATCCGATACATGAGCGTATCGGATACGATGAGACGGTTCCACGCGGGCCGCGATCGGCGGGAAATCCGCAGGTGCACACCGCAGGAAGGAAGGTTCGTGATGAGCGCGAACAAGCTCGTCGCACCCGAGGGGCGCGCGGACGCGCCCGCGCGCGAGACCGCCCGGCGCGCCCGGACCCGGGAACGGCTGCTGGACGCCGCCTATCGGCAGTTCAGCGAGCACGGCATCAACGGCGCCTCCATCGAGGCCATCGCCGACGACGCCGGCTTCACCCGCGGCGCGTTCTACTCCAACTTCGGCAGCAAGGAGGAACTGTTCTTCGCGCTCACCGAGCGGGAGAACCGGGCCCGGCTGGAGACGCTGCGCGAACACTTCTCCCGGCTGGTGGCGCCGCTCGGGGAGACCGGCGGCAAACCGGCGCCCGCCCACATCGAAGGCATCATCGCCGACGTCATGTCGTTCCAGCCGGACATCCGGCAGTGGTGCCTGATGCAGAGCGAGTTCCGGCTGCTGGCGCTGCGCGACCCCGACGTGGCCCCGCGGTTCCTGGCCGCCGCGCAGTCCTTCCAGCGCGAGCTCGCCACGATGATCGACACCGCGGTGCGGGCCGTCGGCGTCCGCTTCCGGATCGACACCCTCGACCTCACCCGGCTGCTGGTCGACCAGTTCGACTCGGCCATGCAGGAGGCGATCCTCGCCGGGGACGAGGACCCCGACCGCAGCGTGCGCGAGAAGGTGATGCGAACGCTTCCCCTCCTGGTGCACAGCCTCACCACCACACTGGACGGGGACTGACTGACGACTGTCGTTCGACTCCAGTTGCGGGGCGGGTCGGGTAGCGGAACCTCAGCGGCTTCCTCGCTGCCCGCTTTTCGGTGCGGCCGCGATTTCTGATGCACGTCCAAGTGGACGCCCCGGACGAAGTTCGGAGCCGGGGTGGGTGGGGGC
>NZ_JAIUKC010000120.1:0-11722 GCF_020177435.1 Saccharopolyspora sp. 7B
TGGTCAGGGGGTGGGCTTCTTCTTCGGGGAGACGCGGAGGGTGATGTCCGCGGTGACGACCGGGGTGCCCGCCGTGTCGAGGATGCGCACCGGCACCACCCACTCGGCCGGTTCGTCGCCGGCCTCCGGCAGCGGGTCCAGCTCGGCGATGCCGTGCACGTCGGTCGCGGCCTTCGTCACGTAGCGCACCTGCATCCCGACCGGGATCCAGCGGTGCGTGGCGGGCACGCTCGCCTCGGCGAGCACCCCGGCGGCGATCTCGGCGACGTTGCACGCGGCGATCGCGTGGAAGGTGCCGAGGTGGTTGTGCACCGCGCGGCGCTTCTTCGCCCGCACCTCGCACCGGCCCGGTTCGAGCCGGACGACATGCGGGCGGACCGTGCGGAAGTACGGGGCGCGCAGGCAGACGCCCCAGGAGAACAGCCTGGTCCCGAGCGGGCGGGGCGAGAGCCTGCGCCACAGCTCCAGCGTCGAGGGCATCGGCGATCTCCTCCAGGTGTGCGGAACGCGGTGATATTACCCGTCGGTAACCTAAGTGCCGGTGCGCCCTCCGGTCAACCCGCGCCACCGTCCACAGCGGACCGCGCCGCGCGTGATCCTCGTCCGCATTCGCCCGAAAAACCCTGCTGGACTGCGAAGATGACCGCGCCGCCCGAGCAGCGGCACCGTCCTCGGTGCCAGTGAGGAGACCGCATGACCACCCCCGGCCTGAACGTCGTCATCGCCGACACCAACCTGCTGCCGCTGCGCGCCGAGATCGACGCCGGACTCCCCGCGGGCACCACCGCGCGCTGGCCCGACCGGCAGGACGACGCCGCGCTGCGCGCCGCGATCGCCGACGCCGACGTCTACGTCTCCGGCGACCTCCCCGCCGAGCTCGCCGCGCACGGCACCCGGCTGAAGCTCGTGCACGCGGCGGGCGCGGGCACCGACGGCATCGCCACGGGCGCGCTGCCCGCCGGGACGGTCGTCGCGAACACCTTCCACCACGAGAAGTCCATCGCCGAGCACGTCGTCGCCGCGACCACCGTCGTCCGCCGCCAACTGCGCGTGCAGGACGCGGCGCTGCGCGAAGGCCGCTGGGCCACCCCGGTCTACGACCAGCGGGCGCCGTGGCTCGACTCGCTCACCGGCGCCACCGTCGGCTTCGTCGGCTTCGGCCACATCGGACAGCTCACCTGGCGGCGGTTCCAGGCCTTCGAAGCCGCGGGCGTCGCCGTCACCCGCCGCGGCGACGTGGACGCCGCCGCCGGAGGGCTGGAGTGGGCCGCCACCATCGACCGGCTGGACGCGCTGCTGGAGGCGGCCGACGTCGTGGTGCTCTCCGTCCCGCTGACCGCGGAGACCACCGGGCTGATCGGCGCCGCCGAACTCGCCCGGATGCGCGAGCACGCGGTGCTCGTCAACGTCGGCCGCGGACCCGTCGTCGAGGAACGGGCGCTGTACGAGGCGCTGCGCGACGGCGTGATCGGCGGCGCGGCCATCGACGTCTGGTACGACTACCCGGCGCCCGGCGAGGTGAAGCACCCGAGCGCGCTGCCCTTCCACGAACTCGGCAACGTGCTGATGACCCCGCACTCCTCCGGGCTCACCCGGCAGACCTTCGCCGGGCGCGCGCGGGACGTCGTCGCCAACATCGGGCGGCTGGCCGCCGGGGAACCGCTGCGCAACGTGGTGATCACCGTCTGACGTGTGACCGCCTTCATCTACGGCGGCGCTGATCAGGAAGTTAGGGTAGGCGAAGTTAAGTCCAGAGGAGTTGCCATGCCTGCCCGTCCTCGCGGTGCCGCTCTCGTCACCGCCCTGCTCAGCGCGCTCCTGATCGTCGCGGGCTGCTCGACCGCACCGACCGCACCGACCGCGCCCGGCGGCGACGACGGGTGGGACCCGGTCACCGTGTCCACCGCCTTCGGTGAGGTCACCATCCCGAAGCGGCCGCAGCGGGTCGTCACCCTCGGCTGGGGCGACGCCGAGGTTGCGCTCGCGCTCGGCGTGCAGCCCGTCGGCACCGCGGACTGGCTCGGCGTCGGCGGCGACGGACTGGGGGAGTGGGTGCAGCAGCGCTACGAACCCGCGCCGCCGCCGATGCTCGGCACCCTCGAAGTGAACATGGAACGGCTCGCCGGACTCGCCCCCGACCTGATCCTGGACACCAGGGCCAGCGGCGCGCGGGACCGCTACGACCAGCTCGCCGGGCTCGGCGTGCCCGTGGTCAGCATCCCCGACGGCGCCGAGCAGTACACCACCTCCTGGCAGCAGCAGCTCGACCTGATCGGCACCGCGCTCGGCAAGCAGCAGGAGGCGCAGCGGCTGCGCGCCGACCTGGACGCGAAGTTCGCGCGGGCCAGGCAGGAACACCCCGAGTTCGTCGACGCCACCAACGTCGTCGGCGCGCGCACCGTCCGCGGCTTCGGCGCCTACCGGGCGGGCACCAGCCGGGTCGACTTCATGCGCGCGCTCGGCTTCCGCAACTCGCCGCGGGTGGAGGAACTGGCGACCAGCGCGTTCTCGGTGCCGATCTCGAACGAGCGGCTGGACCTGCTCGACGCGGACCTGACCGTGATGACCACCATCGGCTACGACCCGCAGGACCTCATCGACGACCCGCTGTACCGGTCGGTGCCGTCGGTGCGGGACGGGCGGGACCTGGTGTTCACCGACGAGGTGGTGTCGCAGTCCTTCGCCAGCGCCACCGTCGTCGGCACCTCCTACGCCCTCGACCGCGTCGTGCCGCTGTTCGCGGCGGCCATGCGGCGCTGACCGGCCGGTCCCGGGTGGTCCCGGGCGAGCTGGTGTACTGCTCCGGGCGCCGCGGGTAGGCGTGCGGCGGCGGCCGCGCGGACCTCCCCGGCGGAACGGGACGGATCGGGTCGGCGCGGAGCGCGGCCGCGCGGGAGTGTCGAACTGATGATGACGGTGGTCGCCGGGCTGATCTTCGTGCTCACCCTGGCACTGGTGGTCCGGCGTCCCGGCGGGCTCGGCATCGGGTGGAGCGCCCTGCTCGGCGCGGCGGCCGCGCTGCTGACCGGCGTCGTCGCGCTCTCCGACGTGCCCACCGTGGTCGGGCTGGTGTGGAACGCGACGCTCGCGTTCGTCGCCATCGTGCTCGTCTCGCTGCTGCTCGACGGGTCCGGCTTCTTCGAGTGGGCGGCGCTGCACGTGGCGCGCTGGGGCGGCGGGCGCGGGCGCCGGCTGTTCGTGCTCGTGGTGCTGCTCGGCGCGGCGATCTCGGCGGTGTTCGCCAACGACGGCGCCGCGCTCATCCTCACGCCCATCGTGCTGCAGATCGTGCTGGCGCTGCGGTTCAGCCCGGCCGCCGCCCTCGGGTTCGCGCTCGCCACCGGATTCGTCGCCGACACCGGCAGCCTGCCGCTGGTGGTGTCGAACCTCGTCAACATCGTGTCCGCGGACTTCTTCGGCATCGGGTTCGCCCGCTACGCGGTGGTGATGGTGCCGGTCGGGCTGGTGTCCGTCGCCGCGAGCCTCGCGGTGCTGCTGTGGTACTTCCGCCGCGACATCCCGCGCGAGTACGAGCTGGACGAGCTCGCCGAACCCGCCACCGCGATCCGCGACCGGCTCACCTTCCGCGCCGGGTGGGTCGTGCTGGTGCTGCTGCTGATCGGCTACTTCACGGCCGAACCGCTGGGGATCCCGCTGTCCGCGGTGATCGGCGCGGGCGCGGTGGTGCTGCTGTCCGTCGCGGCGCGGTGGCCCGGCCCCCTCTACCGCGGAGCGGGGGAGCGGCGGATCCCCGTCGGCGCGGTGGTGCGCGAGGCGCCGTGGCAGATCGTGCTGTTCAGCATCGGGATGTACCTGGTCGTCTACGGGCTGCGCAACCAGGGGCTCACCCGGGAGCTCGCCGCGCTGTTCGGCTGGTTCGGCGCGCACGGGGCGCTCAGCGCCGCCGTCGGCACCGGGGTCGTCGTCGCCGTGCTCGCCTCGGTCATGAACAACCTGCCGACCGTGCTCATCGCGGCGCTGGCCATTGCGGGAGCGGGTGCGACCGGGCTGGCGCACGAGGCCATGGTGTACGCCAACGTGATCGGCTCCGACCTGGGGCCGAAGATCACGCCGATCGGGAGCCTCGCCACGCTGCTGTGGCTGCACGTGCTCGACCGCCGGGGGCTGCACGTCGGGTGGGGGCGCTACTTCCGCACCGGCATCGTGCTGACCATCCCCGTGCTGCTGACCACCTTGTTGGCGCTGGCGGCGTGGCTGCTGGTCGTCGGGTGAACTTCAGGCGCTTCGGGGTCGGGTGGCGGAACCGCACTGCCTGCCCTGAACCTGGCCGGCGGGTCCGTGCCCTGTCCTGTCGGCGGCGGAGCCGGTGAGCCAACGACCACGCACCCAGACCGACCACCAGCGGGTTCTCAGCGGTTCCCTCGCGAGGACAGCTTTTTCCCTCGTGGCGGAGCCACTCGGGAAAAAGATCCCGCAGCGAGGGAACAGCTGAGGTTCCGCCACCCGAGTGCTCCGCAGATCCAGTTGAAAGACGACTGCTAGGTCAGGCGGAGTCGCCGGGGAGGAGTCGGTTCTCCACCGGGCGGTCGCCGTCCGCGGTCGTCCAGCGGCGCCGGTAGTTCGCCACGGCGTTGCCCAACCGGTCCCGGGCCGCCCGCGCCACCGCGTCGTCCGCCCCGATGCCCACGTGCGCGCACACCGCGATCGACGGGGCTTCCAGCCGGGGGCGCGCGTTCTTCACCGTCTCCACACCCCCAGTGTGCCGGGCGCCCCGGAACCGGCTCGATGCGGGGCGCGGCGCCCCGGTGCCCGGCCCGGCCGGGCACCGGGTGGCAGGGCTACCGCTGGGCGGTGTTCGCGGTCTCCGCCCAGCGCTCCAGCTGCTCCACCGTCAGCGGGACGCCGGGGAAGCGGGTGATCCGGTCCGCGGGGAACGGGCGCAGCATCATCGCGTGCTGCGGGTCCGCCGCCAGCTCCGCCATCGGGCTCGCCGCCAGCGCCTCCCGCAGCAGCTCCCCCGCCACCGGGTGGTCCAGCCAGGCACCCAGCTCGGACCGCGGGGTCAGCGGGTCGGTCACCGGCTCCCCGGCCAGCCGGATCGTCGAGGTCAGCCGGACGTCCCGCGAGGATGCCGCGGCGCGCAGCTCGAACTCGCCGCCCTCCACCACCCAGCGGCCCAGCGGGGTGTGCCAGAAGGCGAACGCGCGGCGGTCCAGCTCCAGCACCACCCGGGTCTCCGCGCCGGGTTCCAGCGCGACCTTGGCGAACGCCTTGAGCTCCTGCTCCGGCCGGGACACCGAGCAGCGCGAGTCGGCCACGTAGAGCTGCACGACCTCCTGCCCCGCGCGCGCACCGGTGTTGGTGACGGTGAGCGAGACCACCACCCGCGGATCCGGTCCGTCCTCGACCACCTCGACCGCCAGGTCCGACTGCTCGAAGGTCGTGTAGGACAGGCCCGCGCCGAACTCGTGGCTCACCGGCAGCTCGTGCGCGTCGTACCAGCGGTAGCCGATCAGCAGTCCCTCGCCGTAGCGCACCGACCCGTGCTCGCCGGGGAAGGCGCCGGTCGCCGGGTTGTGCGCCAGCCGCACCGGGATCGTCTCCGCCAGCCGTCCCGACGGGTTCGCGGCCCCGGTGAGCAGCGCGGCCAGCGCGTGGCCGCCGGCCTGCCCGGGCAGCCAGCCGTGCAACACCGCCTGCGCGTGCCGCTCCCACTCGGCGACCGTGACCACCGAGCCGCCGGCCAGCACCACCACGACGCGCTCGTTCACCGCCGCCACCTCCCGCAGCAGCCGCAGCTGCGGTTCGGGCAGCGACAGGTGCTCGCGGTCGTAGCCCTCGGACTCGGCCGAGGGCGGCAGGCCGAGGAACAGCACCGCCACCTCGGCCGCCGCGGCCCGTTCCACCGCCTCGGCGATCAGCTCGGGGTCCGCGGCCTCGGCCGCCACCTCGTAGCCGGGCGCGAACTCCAGCGCGGCGAACCCGGCCCCGCGCAGCGCGCCGAGGGCGTCGTCCAGCTGCGTCGGCACCACCTGCGAACTGCCCGCGCCCTGGTAGCGCGGGGTGCGGGCGAACTCGCCCAGCACCGCCACCCGGGTCCGCGGCGGATCCAGCGGCAGGACGTCGTCGTCGTTCTTGAGCAGCACCGCGCTCTCCACCGCGGCGCGCTCCGCCAGCGCTCGGTGCTCGGCCGCGTCGAAGCCGTCCGCGGCGGGCAGCTCGGTGGTGGCCCGCCGCACCAGGCGCAGCACACGCTCGGCGGCCGCGTCCACGTCCCGCTCGTCGAGTTCCCCGGCCCGCAGCGCCGCCAGGACCACCGCGCTCCCGGCGCCACCGGACGACGGCATCTCCAGGTCGAGCCCGGCGCGCAGGCTCGCGGCCCGATCGCCCACCGCGCCCCAGTCCGACACGACGAGGCCGTCGAAGCCCCACTCCTCGCGCAGCAGCTCGGTCAGCAGCCACCGGTTCTCCGCCGCGTGCACCCCGTTGATCCGGTTGTAGGAGCACATCACCGTCCACGGCCGTGCCTCCCGCACCACGTGCTCGAACGCGGGCAGGTAGATCTCGCGCAGGGTCCGCTCGTCCACCTCGGCGGAGACGGTGAGCCGGTCGGTCTCCTGGTTGTTCACCGCGAAGTGCTTCACCGAGGTGCCCACCCCGCGGGACTGCACGCCCCGCACCAGCGCCGCCGCCAGCCGCCCGGCCAGCAGCGGGTCCTCGGCGAAGTACTCGAAGTTCCGGCCGCACAACGGGCTGCGCTTCATGTTCACGCCCGGGCCCAGCAGCACCGCCACGTCCTCCGCGCGGCACTCGGCGCCCAGCGCCGCCCCGACCTCGTGCAGCAGCTCCTCGTTCCAGGTGGCGGCGAGTCCGGCTGCGGTGGGGAAGCAGGTCGCGGGCACGCTGTCGGCCAACCCGAGGTGATCGCCCCCGGTGCGCTGCTTGCGCAGCCCGTGCGGGCCGTCGGTGAGCATGATCGACGGGACGTCCGCGTCGGAGATCGCTTCGGTGCGCCAGAAGTCGGTGCCGTCCAGCAACGCCACCTTCTGCTCCAGCGTCAGCGAGCGCAGCAGCCCCGCGACGTCGCCGGCTCCGTCCACTCCGGTCTCCGGTGTTGCGGCCATCACGACTCCCCTCGACGGTTCCGGTACTGCCGAGATCGTCCCACCGCGTGCGCGGGTCCGAGCGCCCCGTCCGCCGGTTCCCAGCTGATTCCCAGGTTCCTCAACGCGGGCGGACGCACTGCTCACCTAGCGTCGAGACCGATCGATGCGGGCGACCGAGCCGGAGGTGAGCGGTGCGCGGTGATCGACGACCGTCGTGGGCGGAGCGGACCAGCCGGGCGCTCGCGGCGCTGCGCGGCGGCACGACCGGGCGGGCCGTGCTGTTCACCGCGGTCGGGGGAGCGACGACGGCGGTGAACGCGCTGCTCTACCTGCTGCTGCGCGGCACCTTCGCCACCGGGCCCGCGAACGTGCTGGCGCTGCTGGTGACCACGATCGGCTCCAGCGCGCTGCACCGGCGTTTCGTGTTCACCGGGCTGCCGGAGCGGCGGCTGCGGATGCACCTGCAGACGGCGGCGACGTTCCTGTTCTACTGCGTCTCCAGCAGCGCGGCGCTGGCCCTGCTGCGGCTGGTCGACGCCGATGCGGGCAGCGTGGCCGAAGCGGTCGCCGTGGCGGTGATGAGCGTCGCGGGCGGCATCACCCGGTTCACCGCGCTCCGCCTCTGGGTCTTCCACCGCGACCGGCACCGGCCGGCCGGGGGACGCCCGATCCCGGCGGCGGCCTGAGCGGTCCGGCGCACGGCGGTCGCGTTCACGGGATCAGGGCTGCGGGGCGGGCACGGCGTGCAGTTCGCCCGTCTCGTCGGCCGCGCAGGCGGCCCGCTCCTCGGTGCCCGCCAGGAACTCGCTCAGGCAGCCGGCGAGGGCCCGGTGCCCGGCCGCGTTGGCGTGGAACGACTCCTGCATCGCGTGCGGCGCCCGGTAGTCGTCCTGCAGGCTGCCCCAGTCCACGGTGAGCCGGGTGAACCACTCCTGCTCGCCGTCCCGTGGCGAGGGCACCTGCCCGGCCGGGGTGTCCTCGGCGGTGTCCGCGGTGCAGGCCTCCCGGCCGATCCCGGCGCGGGACAGGTCCAGGAACCGCGCCCCCACCTCGTCGGCGGCCGCGCGCAGCCCCTCGGACAGCTGCGGGACCCCGGTGTCGCGGATCCATTCCAGGTCACCGGTCTGGAACGGGCAGCCGGAGAGGTTGTTCAGCCGCGGGTCCACGTCCGGACCCACCGGCGACGCGTAGGACTGCACCACCAGCGAGTAGGCGGCGGGCGTGTACCCGGAGCGCTCCATCGCGGCCCGCACCTCGCGCAGCGCGGACACGACCTTCGGCCGCATCGCCGCGACCCGCTGCGGCCACAGGTCCCGCATCTGCTCGGCGCAGCCGCCGGGCACCCGGGTCGCCCACGCCTCCACGCACCGGTTCACCACGTCGGTGAAGGCGGGATCGTCGTTCGCGCCGACCTGCACCACGACGTCGGTGATCCGGAACCGCTGGGTCAGCTCGGCCAGCCGCGCGGCCTGGGAACCCTCGGCGTCGCCGTCCGCCCCGATGGCCGCGGCCTGCGCGCCGGAGCACGCCAGGTTGATGCGCGTCACGTCCGGCGGCAGCCGCAGCTGGTGCACCGGGGCCGCCGGGGAGCGGTGGCACCAGTTGCCGCCCTCGCCGTTGGTGCCCGCCTCGTAGTGACCGCCGCCCTCGCCGGACAGCGTGCTGTCGCCGAGCGTGACCACCGCGGCGGGCAGCCGTTCGGGCTGCTGCGGCAGGCTCGGCAGGTACTGATCACTGACCAGGACCGCGAGCGCCAGGACGCCGCAGATCGCCAGCAGTGCGAGGAATCTCGACATGTGCGCCCGCATCGCCGATCAGTCTATGAGCACCCGCGCGCGACCACGGCCGGTACCGGGCGGTGGTGAGCGCAACACCACGTGGAAACCGGTCCAGGCGCGCGGGAGAAAATCGGGCATCCCGTGCGTTGGACGGGGTGAGGCGGATTTGTCCCGGAGGTCGTTTTGCCCATTCTCCTGCTGCTCCTGGCCATCGGCGTCGTGGAGATCAGCGTGCTGGTGCTGGTCGGCAGCGCCATCGGCGTGCTGCCCACGATCGGACTGCTGTTCGGGGGCGCGTTCCTCGGCAGCTGGCTGCTGCGCAGGGAAGGGCGCCGCTCCCTCCAGGCGTTCAACGAGGCCGCGATGCAGCGCAAGCCACCGGAGCGGGAGGTCGCGGACGGGGTGCTGGTCGTGGCGGGCGGCCTGCTGATCGCGCTGCCCGGGTTCGTCAGCGACGTCGTGGGACTGGTGCTGCTGCTGCCGCCGACGCGGGCGCTGGTGCGCCGCCGGCTGGCTCGACGTGCCGAACGCCACGCCGAGCAGGTGCAGCAGCGGTTCTGGGCCCACGCGGGTGGCGTCGGGTTCCCCGCGGGCTTCCCGGGAGCGGGTTCCCCCGGTGCCGGGCGCGGTGCGGGGAGCCGTGACGGGGACGTCATTGACGGTGAAGTGGTATCGGTCAGTGAGGACGACGTCCCCCGCCAGCACCCGCCGCTGGGAACGTCGTCGCAGGCAGAGCGCCCGGACGGCGGCTCGCCGCGGTGAACCGCCCGGCGTGGCGCCGCTCGTGCGAGCACTGCGGGTAAGCTTCGGCGAACGATCGTGGCCGGAGTCGGGAGCGGCACTCCCGACTCCGGCCACGGTGGCGCATGGCGAGGTTCACCTCGGCGCGGACCTCGATCCACCGGGGTCGCGGTGCTCCGCGTAAGGTGATCCACCCGGCTCCGGACGGAGCGGGCGGACACGGGGACCGGGCGGCCGAGCCACCCGACGCGGTCCGCCGCCGACCGAGCAGGTCGGTGCGACCCGGAGCGGAGGGGCTCGCGCCGACGCGCGGGGGCCGGGCGGAACAGCTCGTCACGCCTTGCGCCGCCAGCAAGCCGAAGCCGGGGGGAATCCCCAGGACAGGGAACACAGGACATGTCCGAGACCACGTTGCTGCTCGGCGGCCGGATCCATTCGCCCGCCGATGCCGACGCCACCGCGATGGCCGTCATCGATGGCACCATCGCCTGGGTCGGTTCCGACAGGGTCGGCCGTGCACTGCATCCCGAGGCGGAGGTCGTCGAGCTCGGCGGGGCGTTCGTCGCCCCCGCGTTCGTCGACGCGCACGTGCACGCCACCTCGTCCGGTCTGCTGATCAACGGCCTGGACCTGACCGGCTGCGCTTCGCTGACCGAATTCCTGCACGCGCTGCGCGACCACGTCGAGGAACATCCGGGCGCGCTGGTCTGGGGCCACGGCTGGGACGAGACCTGGTGGCCGGAGCGCCGCCCGCCGTCCCGCGCGGAGATCGACAACGCCTGCGGCGGCGCGCCCGTCTACCTGTCCCGGATCGACGTGCACTCGGCGCTGGTCTCCAGCGCGCTGATCGAGCGCGCCCCGCTGGCCAAGGACACCGAGGGCTGGAGCCCGGACGGGCCGCTGACCCGCGTCTCGCACCACCACGCGCGCAGCGCCGCCCGCGAATCGCTGGGCCTGGCGCAGCGCCGGGAGGCCCAGCTGGCGTTCCTGCGGCACGCGGCGTCCTGCGGGGTGGCGGCCGTGCACGAGTGCGCGGGCCCGGACATCTCCGGCGCGGACGACCTGCGGGACCTGCTGGAGCTGTCGGCTCGCGGGGACGTGCCGGAGGTCGTCGGCTACTGGGGCGAGCTGGGTGCCCTGGAGACCGCGCGGGAGCTCGGCGTGCGCGGGCTGGGCGGCGACCTGTTCGTCGACGGCGCGGTCGGTTCGCGCACCGCGGCGCTCGGCGCGCCCTACGCGGACGATCCGACGACCTCGGGCGTGCTGTACCTGGACGCCGAGGCCGTCGCCGAGCACCTCGTCGACTGCACCCGGCAGGGCCTGCAGGCCGGGTTCCACGTGATAGGGGACGCCGGGGTCGCCGAGGCCTGCGAAGGCTTCCGCCGCGCGGCGAAGGTGCTCGGCGTGCCCGCGCTGGCGAGCATGCGGCACCGGCTGGAGCACCTGGAGATGGTGACCGCCGAGCAGGCCGCGGAACTCGGCGCCTTCGGCGTGGTCGCCTCGGTGCAGCCGCAGTTCGACGCCGCCTGGGGCGGGCCGTCGGACATGTACGCGAGGCGGCTCGGCGTGCCGCGCGGGACGCGGCTGAACCCGTTCTCGGCGTTGGCGGCGAACGGCATCGTGCTCGCCTTCGGTTCGGACGCGCCGGTGACGCCGGTGGACCCGTGGGCGGCGGTGCGGGCCGCGGTGCACCACCGCACGGACGGGTTCGGCATCTCGCCGCGCGCCGCGTTCACCGCGCACACCCGCGGCGGCTGGCGGGCCGCCGGGGTGGACGACGGGGTGACGGGCGCGCTGGTGCCGGGTGCTCCGGCGACCTACGCGGTGTGGGAGACGGGCGATCTCGTCGTCACCGCACCGGATTCGCGGGTGCAGCGCTGGTCGACGGATCCGCGCGCGGGCGTGCCGCCGCTGCCGGACCTGAGCCCGGGCGCGCCGCTGCCGCGTTGCCAGCGCACCGTGCTGCGCGGCAGGACCCTCTACGTCCGGGACCCGGACGAGGAGGACTGAGCTCCACCGGGCTCCCGTCGCGGGGGCCCGGGGGGGGGGGGCGCCCCGGGGGGGGGGGGGGGGGCGGGGGGGCGGGCCGGGGGGGGGGGGGGGGGGGCGGGGGGGGGGGGGGGGGGCCCCGGGGCG
>NZ_JAIUKC010000120.1:11730-33422 GCF_020177435.1 Saccharopolyspora sp. 7B
GCCCGGCCGGGCCGCCCCCCCCCCCCCCCCCCCCCCCCCCCCCCCCCCCCCCCCCCCCCCGCCGCGCGGCGCGCCGCCGGCTCGACGGGCTCCGCCGCGGTGGAGGAGCGGACGCACGTCGGCGCCGGGGTGGTGCCCGTCCGGTCGAGGACCGGGGGGCCGCCCCGGCGTTCGTGCGTCCGGGGTGTGCCGCGGGCTCATCCGATCAGCGCCGGCCGGTTCCGGTTCCCGCAGCATGGGAATATGCCGGTCGACGCATCAGTTCGATCGAGTTGCGGACCTCATCCCACCGGGAGCTCGAATCTCGAGCCACCACCGGAAAACCAGTGCCGCACTTCTGAATCCGCAGGCCGTGACCCCTGCTTCTGGGGAGCGGGTGGCGGAACCCGGGTGGTTCCCTCGCTGCGGAATCGTTTTCTCCTGTGACTCCACCACAGGAGAAAACGCTGTCCCCGCGAGGACAGCGCTGAGAACACGCGGGTGGTCGGCTTGCGGGCGTGGTCGTCAGCTCAGCGGCTTCGCCGCTGACAGGCGGAGAAGATCCGCCGTGCGAGTGCTGATCCGGCGGATCGAGCTCCCCGGCCAGGCGTTCCCGCGGGCGGGGCGTCGTGCCGCGCGGGTCAGCGCAGCAGGGCGCCGAGGCGGTGCGCCGCGTCGAGGACGATCCCGCCGAGCTCCTGCACGTCGTCCACCTCGAACAGCGACAGCCCGAGGCTGACCGGCCGTTCGGTGCCCGGCACGAGCGCCGAGATCCCGGTGACCGACGGTGCGATCTCCCCGTGCGACACGGCGAATCCGCGTTCGCGGGTCTCCCGCACCGCGTCCCGTTCGCCCGCGCGCGGGGGTGCGGCGGCCAGCAGCGCGAGGCCCGCCGAGCCGCGGTCGATCGGATCGACCTGACCGGGCCGGAACGACACGTGCATCCGCGCGCGTCGCGGCTCGACGATCATCAGCATCCGCACCTGGTGCTCGTCCTCCTGCACCACGAGGTGCGCGGTGGCCCGGGTGCGTTCGGTGAGCTCGTCGAGCACGGGCCGGGCCAGCGTCCGCAGGTCCTGCTCGACGGGTTCGCTCAGCTGCACCAGCCCGGTCCCGAGCGAGATGCGCTTGACGTCGTCGCGGCGGCACAGCCGGTGCGCTTCGAGGGTGCGCACCAGGCGGTGCGCGACGGTGCGGTGCACGCCGACGCGTTCGGCGAGTTCGCCGAGGGTGAGCCCGCGCGGCTCCTCGGCGAGGACTTCCAGGATCCGCAGCCCGTTGTGCAGCGTCTTCGACATCCCGGAGTCGAGCTCGACCGCACCGGTCTCGGACATCGGGTTCCTCCTGCGCAGTGTTGACGCGGTGCGTGAGCCCGCTTACAGTACCAATTAATCGCACGCTGTGTGCGATAATAGCACATCGATGGAGGGTTCGTGCAGCCGATCGGCGCCGACGTGCTCGCGCACGTCCACCAGCTCTACGGCGCGCAGAGCAGGCACATCGACGAGGGTCGCGCCGCCGGGTGGGCCGCGACGTTCACCCCCAACGGCGAGTTCCGCTCGCCCAGCTACCCGGAACCCGCCATCGGCACCACCGCCCTCGTCGAGTTCGCCGAGCGCTTCGCCGCCGCCGACCGCGACGCGGGCGCCCGCACCCGGCACGTGATCACCAACCTGGTCGCCGAACCGGCCGGACCCGGGGCGCTCACCGTGCACGGCTACCTGCAGATCGTGCGCACCGCCGCGGGCGAATCCCGGCTGCTGCGGATGACCACGTTCACCGACGAGCTCGTCGCCGACGGCGGGACGTGGCGGGTCCGCCGCCGCGAGGTGCGCCGCGACGACGCGCGGTGAACCACGCAAACCCAGCCAGGCGAGGAGAGAACGCATGTCCACTTCGGACGGAAACGGCCCCGGCGGTGCGCTGCACCGGCCGATCGGCGCGCACTACCCGGACCTGCCCGGCAAGGTCGCGGTGATCACCGGCGCGGCCCGCGGCATGGGCGCGGTCTTCGCGCGCGGCCTCGCCGCCCGCGGGGTGCACGTCGTCGGCGGCGACCTCGACGGCGAGCGGATGTTCGCCACCGCGGACGAGATCAACGACGCGTTGAAGTCCACAGTGGACGAACCGGGGCGGGTAGTCGGCACCGCGGTGGACGTGACGTCGGCCGAACAGCACGACCGGCTCGCCGCCACCGCCCTCGCCGAGTTCGGCAGGCTCGACCACTGGGTCAACAACGCCGGGATCTTCCCGTTCGCCCCCGCCGCGGAGATCAGCCCGGACCAGCTCGGCGGTGTGCTGCGCGTCAACGTCGAAGGCGTGCTCTACGGCGCGCAGGCCGCGGCCCGGCACCTCGGGCCCGGCGGTGCGATCGTGAACATGTCCTCGGTGTCGGCGACCCGGGTCCGGCGCGGGCGCGGCGCCTACTGCACGTCGAAGGCCGCGGTGGCGCACCTGACCGAATCGCTCGCCGTCGAGTTCGGCGACCACGGCATCCGGGTCAACGCCATCGCCCCCGGCTACATCGACACCGACATGACCCGCTGGGTCAAGGAGGACCCGGTGGCGCTGCGCCACGCCGTGGACACCGTGCCGCTGCACCGGATCGGCTCGCCGGAGGAGGTGTTCGGCGCGCTGCTGTTCCTGCTCTCCGACAGCGCCCGCTACATCACCGGGCACAGCATCGCCGTGGACGGCGGGTCCCGGCATGTCTGAGGCCGTCGAGCGCGTCGGCTACCCCGGGGTCGTGCTCATCACCGGTGCCGCCGGGGGCATGGGCGCCGCGCACGCGCGGGCGCTGGGCCGCCGGGGCGTGCACGTGTGCCTCGCCGACGTGGCCGATCCCGGCGAGGTCACCGCCGAGATCGCCGCCGCGGGCGGCTCGGCCTCCGCGCACGAGCTGGACGTCACCGACCCGGCGGCCTGGACGCGCGTCGTCGCCGAGATCCGCGACGGCCGCGGCGAGCTCGGCGGGCTGGTGAACAACGCCGGCATCTCGCGGCGGCTGCGCTTCACCGAGACCACCGCCGAGGTGTGGGAACAGGTATTGCGGGTGAACCTGCACGGCCCGTTCCACGGGATGCAGGCCGTCGCCGGGCTGATGCGCGACTCCGGCGGCGGATCGATCGTGAACATCTCCTCGATCTCCGGGCAGATCGGCTACTTCTCCCCGTCGTACTCGGCGAGCAAGTGGGGCCTGACCGGGCTGTCGAAGTCGGCGGCCGGGGACTTCGCCCGCTGGGACATCCGGGTCAACTCGGTGCACCCGGGACTGGTCGGCACCGCGCTGCTCGACGGCGCCGACGCGTTCGTGACCTCCGCGGTCGCCAGCATCCCCGCCGGGCGCACCGGCACCCCCGAGGAGATCACCGAAGCGGTGCTGTTCCTGCTCTCGGACCGCTCCGCGTACCTGACCGGCAGCGAGATGACGGTGGACGGTGGGCTGGTGTCCAACGGGCTGTACCACCGGATCCTCGCCGACAGCGGGGGAGACCTGCCATGACCGAGCACTACGACGTGATCGTCGTCGGCGGGGGCGGGGCCGGGCTGGCCGCGGCCGTGTCGGCGGCCGAACGCGGCGCCGCGGTGCTGCTGTTCGAATCGGAGCGGGAGCTCGGCGGCTCCACGCAGCTGTCCGCGGGCATGTTCACCGCCGCCGGGACGTCCGTGCAGCGGGGGCTCGGCGTCGAGGACTCGCCGCAGGCGTTCTTCCAGCACTACATGGACCTCAACCAGTGGTTGCTGCGGCCCGGCCTGGTCCGCGGGTTCTGCGACCGGGCCGGGGCCGCGCTGGAGTGGCTGATCGGGCTCGGCGTGGAGGTCCCCGCCGCGATCTCCGGCGACGCGCACACCCCCGGGCTGTGCCGGGCGGGCGTGGAGGACGTGTGGCGCGGGCACGTGCCGAAGGACCAGGGCTACGGCCTGGTGCGGGTGCTGGACAAGGCCCGCCGCGCGCACCGGGTGGAAGCGGTGCTCGGCACCCGGGTGCAGCGGTTGCGCACCACCGGCGACCGGGTGTCCGGCGTCGTCGCCGACGACGTCGAGGTCGACGCGGACGCGGTCGTGATCGCCAGCGGTGGCCTCGCCCGCGACCCGGAGCTGCTGGCCCGGCACTACCCGGCCGCGGCCCGCGCCGGCGAGGACCTGTTCGTCGTCGCCGCCGACGGCAGCCGCGGCGACCACCTGCGGTTCGGCGCGCAGGTCGGCGCCGCGCTCGCCGGGGACGGCTGGGGGCTGATGCTGCCCACCGCCTACTTCCAGCGGCTGCACCACTGGCAGTCCGGTTTCCCGCCGAAGTCCCGCATCCACGTCAACGCCCGCGGCCGCCGCTTCATGGACGAGGACGCCTCCTACGCGGTGTCCACCGGCATCATCGACGCCCAGCCCGGGCCGGTGTGGGCGGTGTTCGACGAGCGGGCCCGCCGCGCGCTGCCGCCCGGCTACGCGCACTGGGACGCGGCGGTGGTGCTGCGCGAGGCCGAAGCCGGTCGCACCGCGCGCGCCGCGACGCTGCCGGAGCTCGCCGAGCTGATCGGGGTGCCCGCCGCGGCGCTCACCGCCGAAGTGGCGCGCTGGAACGACCAGCTGCCGCACGGCGCCGACGCCGACTTCGGCAGGCACGAGACCTTGCGCGCCAAGGGATCCACCGCCGCACCGGACCCGATCGGCGAGGGACCGTTCTACGCGGTGCGCACGCTGCCCGCCGAACTGGTCTGCACCCACGCCGGGCTGGAGATCGACGCCACCGCCGCCGTGCTCGACGAGCGCGGGAGCCGGGTGCCGGGTCTGTTCGCCGCCGGGGAGGCCGGGGCCGGGGTGCTCGGCGCCCGCTACGTCGGCGGCGGCAACGCCGTCGCCAACGCCATCACCATGGGCCGCGCCGCCGGGCTGTCCGCCGCGCGCCGCGCCGCCTGACTCTGCTCAACGTCGAGGAGAAACGCCATGTCCGACGCCGCCGACGGCGAACTCGGCAGGAGGACGGTCCGGAAGGTCTCGTCCCGCATCCTGCCGATCGTGGGCCTGCTGTACGTGTTCAACTACATGGACCGGGCCAACATCAGCTACGCGCAGCTCGGCATGCAGCACGAGCTCGCCATCACCACCGCGACCTTCGGCGTCGCCGCGTCGATCTTCTTCCTGGTGTACGTGCTGTTCGAGATCCCCAGCAACATGATCATGAAGCGGGTGGGGGCGCGACTGTGGCTGGCGCGCATCGCCATCACCTGGGGCCTGGTCACCGTGCTCACCGGGTTCGTGCAGAACGTGCCGCAGCTCTACGGCGCCCGCATCCTGCTCGGCATCGCCGAAGCCGGGCTCTTCCCGGGGCTGCTGCTGTACATGACCATGTGGTTCCGCACCGGGGAACGCGGCCGGGCCATCGCCGCGCTCGCGCTGGCACAGCCGATCGCGATGGTGCTGGGCAGCCTCACCGGCGGGTTCATCCTGGACCACGTGCAGTGGTTCGGGCTCAGCGGCTGGCGCTGGGTGTTCATCCTGCAGGGCGCGCCCGCGCTGCTGCTCGGCGCGCTCACCCTGCTGTACCTGCCGAACCTGCCCAGCCAGGCCCGGTTCCTCACCAAGGCCGAATCCGCCTGGCTGGAACGCGAGATCAGCGCCGAGTACCGGTCCGAGGAACCCGAGACGTTCCTGGGCCAGCTGCGGATCCTCAAGGACCGCAAGGTGCTGTACCTGGCGGTGGCGAACCTGTTCGCGGCCTGCGGGCTCTACGGCTTCACCTTCTTCCTGCCGCAGATCATCAGCCAGCTCGACCCGTCCTACTCGGCCACCAACATCGGAGTGCTCGGCGCGGTGCCGTTCCTGGTCGGCGCGGTCGGGATGCTGCTGGTGGCCCGCAACTCCGACCGCACCGGGGAGCGGCGCGGGCACGTGGTGGCGCTGATGCTGCTGGCCGCGGCCGGGCTGGCGGGCACCATCTGGTTCCGGCAGGACCCGGTGCCCGCGCTGGTGTGCCTGTCGATGGTGGCCGTCGGGGTGCTCGGCTACATGGCGCCGTACTGGGCGATGGCCGCGCGCGTGCTGTCCCGCGAGCACACCGCGGTGGGGCTCGCCGCGATCAACTCGATCGCCGCGCTCGGCGGGTTCCTCGGTCCGTACGTCATCGGGATCAACGCCGGTGAGGGGAACGTGTCGCTCGGGCTCTACTTCCCGATCGGCTGCCTCGTGGTGTGCGCGGTGCTGCTGCTGGCGGTGCGCGTGCCTCGGGACGAGGCGGCCAGGACGGTGGTACCGGCGGGAGCGGCGGAGTGAGCCGCTCGCGCTTTCGGCGGTGGTGCGGCGCGGGTCTGATCGGTGCAATGACCTCGCCCCGGTCCGCCACCGCGGACGGGATGGCAGCACGCGGCGGTGCCCGACCGGCACCGCGGACAGGAGGCGAGAACGATGGCGCACTACCGGCGACTCGGTGACGTCCCGCCGAAGCGGCACACCCAGCACCGCGACGAGCAGGGCGCGCTGCACTTCGAGGAGCTGATGGGCGAGGAGGGCTTCTCCGCGGACTCCTCGCTGCTCTACCACCGGAACCTGCCCTCGGCGATCGTCGATTCGCAGGTGTGGGAGCTCCCGGACCAGACGACCACCCCGAACCACCCGCTCACCCCGCGGCACCTGAAGCTGCACGACCTGTTCACCGCGGAGGCCGCGGCCGCCGCCGACGTGGTCACCGGGCGCAGGCTGGTGCTCGGCAACGCCGACGTGCGGATCTCCTACGTGGTCGCCGAGCGGAAATCCCCGTTGTACCGCAACGGGATCGGCGACGAGATCGTCTACATCGAATCGGGTTCGGCGACCGTCGAGACGGTGTTCGGGGCGCTGGAGGCGACCTCCGGCGACTACGTGCTGATCCCGCGCGCCACCACGCACCGCTGGGTGCCGCACGGCGACGAGCCGCTGCGCGCCTACGCGATCGAGGGCGGCGGGCACATCGCCCCGCCGAAGCGCTACCTGTCCCGGTTCGGGCAGCTGCTGGAGCACGCTCCCTACTGCGAACGGGACCTGCACGGGCCCGCCGAACCGCTGCTGCGCGAGGGTACCGACGTGGAGGTGCTGCTCAAGCACCGCGGGTCCACCGGCATCGTCGGCACCCGGCTCGTGTACCCGCAGCACCCGTTCGACGTGGTCGGCTGGGACGGCTGCCTGTACCCGCTCACCTTCAGCGTGCACGACTTCGAACCGATCACCGGGCGGGTGCACCAGCCGCCGCCGGTGCACCAGGCGTTCGAGGGCGAGAACTTCGTGATCTGCAACTTCGTCCCGCGCAAGGTGGACTACCACCCGCTGTCCATCCCGGTGCCGTACTACCACTCCAACGTCGACAGCGACGAGATCATGTTCTACTGCGGCGGGAACTACGAGGCGCGCAAGGGATCCGGCATCGGGCAGGGCTCGGTGTCGGTGCACCCCGGCGGGCATTCGCACGGACCCCAGCCCGGTGCCTACGAGCGCAGCATCGGCGTGGAGTTCTTCGACGAGCTCGCCGTCATGGTCGACACCTTCCGGCCGCTGGAACTCGGCGAAGGCGGGCTGGCCTGCGACGACGGGCAGTACGCCTGGACCTGGGCGGGACGGGGGCCGCGGTCGTGACGCCCCCGCTGGTCGCCGGGCTGCTCGACGACGCGGCGATGTTCCCGCCCGGCCTGCTGCCGCTGCCGCAGGCCGTGCGGGCGCACGCCGCGCACCGCACCGCCGCGCACTCGGCGGCGGTGGGGCCGCTGGTCGTGGCCGCGCCCGCGCTCGCCGAGCTGCGCGCGGCCGACCCGGCGGGGACCGCGCCGCTGGCGGTGACGGTGCCCGCTGGACCCGCCGCCGTGCCGGCCGCGCTCGCCGAACTGGGTGGTTTCCCGTTGCGGGCGCTGGAGATCCCGCTGCCGGACCTCGACCCGGGCGAGCTACCCGAGGCCCTGCGCCGGATCCGGGGGAGCACCGACGCCGAGGTGTTCGTGGAGGTGCCCCGGGACGACCGCCGCGCCGCGGTGCTGGCCGCGCTCGGGCCGCTCGGCTGCCGGGCGAAGTTCCGCACCGGCGGGGTGCGCGCCGACCTGCATCCCGGCGAGGAGGAGCTGGCCGCCGCGGTGCACGAGGTGGTGCGCCTCGACGTCCCGTTCAAGGCCACCGCCGGGCTGCACCACGCGGTGCGCGGCAGCCGCGGGTTCGAGGAGCACGGGTTCCTGAACATCCTGCTCGCCGTGGACGCCGCGCTGCGCGGTGGCTCGGTCGCCGACCTCGCCGCCGTGCTCGCCGACCGGGACGCGCCCGGGATCGCCGCCCGCGTCGCCGCGCTGGGGGAGGAGCGGACGCGGGAGCTGCGCGCCCGGTTCACCTCCTTCGGCACCTGCAGCGTGGCCGAACCGCTCGCCGAACTCGCCGCGCTCGGCCTGCTGCCCGGCCACCTGGCCACCGACCTGCCCGCGAACCACCCAGGAGCCGACTCGTGATCATCGACGTGCCCGCCGATTCCGGCTACGGCCGGGAGAACCTGCCCTACGGCGTGTTCAGCACGCCCGGCACGACGCCCCGCGTCGGCGTCCGGCTCGCCGACCGGGTGATCGACCTGGCGGCGGCGCTGGACGACCCGCTGTTCGCCGTGCCCTCGCTGAACCCGTTCCTGGCTCGCGGCAAGGAGTGCTGGGACGAGGTGCGCGCCCGGATCACCGCGCTCGTCGATGGCGACGTGCCCGACATCGCCGTGCACCCGGTGGCGGAGGTGACGATGCACCTGCCGTTCGACGTGGGCGACTACGTGGACTTCTACGCCTCCGAGCACCACGCGTCCAACCTCGGCCGGTTGTTCCGGCCGGAAGCGGCACCGCTGCTGCCGAACTGGAAGCACCTGCCCGTCGGCTACCACGGCCGCGCGGGCACCGTCGTCCCCTCCGGCACGCCGATCGTGCGGCCCAGCGGGCAGCGCAAGGCGCCGGACGAGGCCGCCCCGAGCTACGGGCCCAGCAGGAGGCTGGACATCGAGGCCGAGCTCGGCTTCGTCGTCGGCACCGGATCGCGGCTGGGCGAGCGGGTCCCGGTGTCCGCGTTCGAGGAACACGTGTTCGGCGCGGTGCTGGTCAACGACTGGTCCGCCCGCGACCTGCAGGCCTGGGAGTACGTGCCACTCGGCCCGTTCCTCGGCAAGAGCTTCGCCACCTCGATCTCGCCGTGGGTGGTGCCGCTGGCCGCGCTGCGCGCCGCCCGGGTGCCGACCCCGGTGCAGGACCCGGAGCCGCTGCCGTACCTGCGGGAGGACGATCCGTGGGGCCTGGACGTCGAGTTCAGCGTGCGGTGGAACGGCGAGGAGGTCAGCCGCCCGCCATACCGCGAGATGTACTGGTCCCCGGCGCAGATGCTCGCGCACCTCACCGTGAACGGCGCGAGCTGCCGCCCCGGCGACCTGTTCGCCTCCGGCACCATCTCCGGGCCCGGCAAGGAGGAACGGGGCGCGTTCATCGAACTCACCTGGGGCGGCGCGGAACCGGTGCGGGTCGGCGGCGAGCCGCGGACGTTCCTGGAGGACGGCGACGAGGTCGTCCTCACCGCCACCGCACCCACCGCGTCCGGCACCCGCCTCGCCTTCGGCGAAGCCACCGGCCGCATCCTCCCCGCCCGCCCCTGACCGGCGGGGCATTCGCGGAGGAGCGTCCCGTTCGACCTGATCGAACGGTCGAACGGGACGCTCTGGAGCGGTTTCGTCAGCGGCGGTCCAGTCCGGCGAGCAGCTGCGAGAATCCGTGCTCGGTGACGATCGGTATCCCGTACTTGCGGGCGGTCTCGGCCTTTCGGGACTGCGAATCCGCGTCCGCCGCGATCAGCAGTCGGGTCTTCTTGGTGACGTAGGCCCGCACGGTGAGCTCGGCTCGTTCCGCGCGGTCGATCCACTGCTCGCGAGGCGCGCTCGTCTCGCCGGTGAACACGACGGAATCTCGCGGTGCCAAGCGGATGTCGACGGTCAGCGGTGGCACCGGCATCGCGTTCGCGGCCGCCGCGGATCGGTGCACCGGTACCGCCACGGGGCCGGTCGGGGCAGGCCACCGGGAGGTCCGCGCGAGCCGTTCCGCCTCCCGCCATCGGGCGTCTCCGGGGGCGGTCCGCAGGTAGTGCCGGAGGAGGCCCGCGGCGGCCCGCGCGTCGTGCAACGCGGCGTGCGCGTGCACGAGCGGCACCCCGGTCGAGGCGCAGCAGGACGCGAGGTCGAACTCGTCCTGGCGAAGGAAGTCGTGGGCGAGCAGCATCGTGCACAGTCCGGCGGGCGCGCTCTCCGCCACGTCGAACCCGAGGCGGTCGAATTCCTCCGCGAGGAACCCGAGGTCGAAGCTCAGGTTGTGCGCGACCAGCACTCGCCCGGTGAACAGCCGGGACAACTCCGGCGCGATCTCCGCGAACACCGGCGCGTTCCTGGCATCGGCCGCACTGATGCCGTGCACGTGCTGCGGGCCCAGATCGCGCTGCGGGTTGATCAGCGTGCACCACTCCTCCTGCACGGCTCCGGACGGATCGAGCAGGACGACGGCGATCTCCGCGATGCGATGCCGCGAACGGAGTCGGAGGCCGGTCGTCTCGACGTCGATCACCGCATAACCCCAGGACATGGCGGTTCCCCTCGCCTCCCGCCGCGACTTCGAGCCGAGCCGGTTCTCCCATGGCGCAGCCGCATCGCGTTCGTGTCGATCTTCACGTTACAGGTGGCTCGGAAGCGGGAGACGGGAGAAGGCATTGCGGTGACGGGGAAAACGTCGCCGGGACCCGGTTCGGCGGATCCCGGCGACCGGTCAGCCCTGGCGGCCCTTCCAGCGGGGGTTGCGCTTGTTGACCACGTAGAGCTTGCCGCGCCTGCGCACGACCTGGGACCCGTCCTTGTCCTTGAGCGACTTGAGCGATGCGCGGACCTTCATCCGTCCTCCTCGCGGTGCGGAACACGACGTTCGTCGATGGCGCACCCAGCTTAGACGATATCGATAATCGTTTTCACCTAGGCCTCGCCTGGAGGTGTCGACCGGTGCCCCGATCGGGTCCCGTGCCGTGGAAGATCGCCATCGGCGGATCTTCGCGGCCTACGCTGCCGACCGGAGGTGCCGCCATGACCCAGACCGCGCTCCCGCTGATCGACCTCTCCCGGTTCCGCGACCCCCGCGAGCGGGAGCCGCTGCTGGCCGAGCTGCGCCGCGCCGCGCACGACGTCGGCTTCTTCCACCTCACCGGGCACGGCGTGCCCGAGGAGCTCATGACCGGGATCTTCGAGGTCACCCGCCGGTTCTTCGCGCTGCCCGTCGCACAGCGCCGGGAGATCGAGAACGTGCGCTCCCCGCAGTTCCGCGGCTACACCGCCACCGGTCACGAGCTCACCGGCGGCACCCCGGACCGGCGCGAACAGCTCGACATCGGCCCGGAGCGCGAGCCGGTGCCGACCGGGCCGGGTGATCCGCCGTGGCAGCGGCTGATCGGGCCGAACCAGTGGCCGGCCGCGCTGCCGGAACTGCGGGAGGTCGTCCTCGCCTGGCAGGCCGAGGTGCTGCGCGTCGGCCGCGAAGTGCTGCGCGCGCTCTCCGCCGCCCTCGGGCAGCCCGAGGACCACTTCGACACCTGGTTCGACGCGGACGCCAGCACCCACCTCAAGCTGGTGCACTACCCGGGCGCGGCCGACCGCGGCCAAGGTGTCGGCGCGCACAAGGACTACGGCTACCTGGCGCTGCTGCACCAGGACTCGGTCGCCGGACTGCAGGTGCAGGACGAGTCGGGTGGCTGGATCGACGCCGACCCGGTGCCCGGGACCTTCGTGGTCAACATCGGGGAACTGCTGGAGCTCGCCACCGGCGGCTACCTCACCGCCACCCGGCACCGGGTGCGCAGCCCCGAACCCGGTGTGGACCGGTACTCGGTGCCGTTCTTCCTCGCGCCGCGGCTGGACGCCGTGGTGGAACCCCTCGAACTGCCCGCCGAACTCGCCGCGGAAGCCCGCGGGATCAGCGCCGACCCGGACAACCCGCTGCTGGCCGCGTACGGGGAGAAGGCGCTGCTGGGCTGGCTGCGCTCGCACCCCGAGGTGGCGCGGCGCTGGTGGTCCGACGTGCTGGAGGCGCGATCATGACCGGACCGCTGGAAGCCGGACCGCGCTGGGCGTTCGACACCCGCCAGGTGCACGCCGGGGCTCGGCCGGACCCGACGACCGGGGCGCGGGCCACCCCGATCTACCAGACCACGTCGTTCGTCTTCGACGACGCCGAGCACGCCGCCGCCGCGTTCGCGCTGCAGGACCTGGACACGCACGCCTACAGCAGGCTGTCGAACCCGACGAACTCCGTCGTGGAGCAGCGCATCGCCGACCTGGAGAACGGCATCGGCGCGGTCGCGGTCGCCAGCGGGCAGGCGGCCTCCGCGCTGGCGCTGCTCGCGATCGCGCGCGCCGGTGATCACGTGGTCGCGTCCTCGGCGCTCTACGGCGGGACGCACAACCTGTTCGCGCACACCTTCGCGGACCTGGGCATCACCGTCGACTTCGTCGACGACCCGGACGACCTCGGCCAGTGGCGGGAGGCGGTGCGCCCCGGGACCAGGGCGCTGTACGGGGAGACGATCGCGAACCCGAGCGGCGCCGTGCTCGACGTCGAAGGCGTCGCCTCCGTCGCGCACACCGCCGGGGCACCGCTGGTCGTGGACAACACGGTGGCGACGCCGTACCTGTGCCGCCCGCTCGACCACGGGGCGGACGTGGTGGTGCACTCCACCACGAAGTTCCTCTCCGGCCACGGCACCGGCGTCGGCGGGATCATCGTCGACTCCGGCCGGTTCGACCACTTCGCGGACCCGGAGCGCTGGCCGCAGCTCACCGCGCCCGACCCGAGCTACCACGGCCTGGTGTTCGGCACCGAGTTCGGCGAGCTGGGCTACCTGATGCGGGTGCGCACCCGGCTGGTCCGCGACCTCGGGCCCGCGGTGTCGCCGTTCAACGGGTTCCTGCTGCTGCACGGCCTGGAGACGCTGTCGCTGCGGATGGAACGGCACGTCGCGAACGCCCGCGCGATCGCCGGCTGGCTCGACGACCAGCCCGAGGTGACGCGGGTGCACTACGCCGGGCTGCCGTCGAGCCCGTGGCACGCCGCCGCGAAGCACTACCTCGCCGACGGGGCCGGGGCCGTGCTCGCCTTCGAACTCGCCGGTGGCCTGGCCGCGGGGAAGCGGTTCGTGGACGCGCTGCGGCTGTTCAGCCACCTGGCGAACATCGGTGACGTGCGCAGCCTGGTGATCCACCCGGCGTCCACCACGCACGCCCAGCTCGACGAGGACCAGCAGCGCGCCGCCGGAGTCACCCCCGGCCTCGTCCGGCTCTCCGTCGGCCTCGAATCCGCCACCGACCTCATCGCCGACCTCGCCACCGCCCTCGCCGCGACGGCGGACGGCTGATCGACGAGCAGGTGGTCGACCACCCGCGCCTCGGTGGCGCTCAGGTCGTCGCCGCCGTGCGCTGACCTAGCGCGCCGCCGCCTCCGGGCCGAGGAGTTCGGGCGCGTAGGCGAGCAGCAGCCGCAGGGCGCTCACCGGGGCGGCCACCGGATCGGGCAGCGCCACGTCGCGGGCCACGTGCGCCCCGCGGTAGGCCGGTTCCGGGATGGTGACGTCGGTGAACCAGCGCAGGAAGTCGGCCGGGGCCAGCGGGATCCCCGTGCTCCCGGCCAGCGCCTCGTTCAACGCGAGCAGCGCGGCGGGCGGGTTGCGCAGCATCCACCGGTAGAGCTCGGAGAACTCGAAGATCCGCTGGTCCACGCGGCTGGCGACCGCGCCGTGGCGCTGCGCGATCCGCACCCCGTGCTCGGTGGAGGCCTGCTCGGCCGCGCTCCACGCCGGGTCGTGCACCCACCGCTGCGCCAGCTCTCCGCGGTGCAGGCGGTGCAGGTAGTCGGCCCACAGCGGTGCCCCGGGATTGCCGAAGTCGTCCGCCGAACGGCCCAGCGCGATGGCGGCTCCGCGCTCCACCCCCTCCAGGATGCCCGCGTCCACGTAGGACACCCAGCTGCCGGGGGCGCCGAAGCCGTTCTCCGCGAAGAACCGGATGATCCCCTCGATGTTGCGCCAGTGCCGGAAGCCAGGCACGTACTCGGCGGCGATCTCGTCCTGCACGGCGCGGACGAACACCAGCCGTTCGGACAGCGGCAGCCGGTCCAGCTCCAGCGCCGTGCAGTCCAGGGTGCGCGCGCACTCCGATCCGTTCCGCTGCGGCGCGGCGGCGGCGGGCGGGACGCCGAGCGCGAGCAGCGCCGGTACCAGCAGGAGCAGGACGACGTCGCGGCAGCGGGGCAGTCGCACCGGGGACCTCCGGGAATCGGAACTCGATCACCGGACAGTTCAGCAGCTCCGCCGCCGATCTCCGCCGCCCCGGCACCGGAATCACCCGCACGGATGATCGCGGCGGCTCGGTGCGGGACGTCCGGCGGAGGTCGTAGAGTCGGGGGCATGGTCCAGCACGGCGACCGCTCGGTGATCGCGAGGAATCGCCGGGCGCGGCACCACTTCACGATCCTCGACACCTACGAGGCCGGGCTCGTCCTGGTCGGCACCGAGGTGAAGAGCCTGCGGCTCGGGCGCGCCTCCCTCGCCGAGGCGTTCGCCACCGTCGACGACGGGGAGGTGTGGCTGCGCAACCTGCACATCGCCGAGTACTGGCACGGCAGCTGGACCAACCACACCCCGCGGCGCACCCGCAAGATGTTGTTGCACGCCAAGGAGATCCGCACCCTCACCGGCAAGTCCAAGGAGGCCGGGCACGCGCTGGTCCCGCTGTCGATGTACTTCAGCGACGGCTGGGTGAAGGTGGAGCTGGCGCTGGCGCGCGGCAAGAAGAACTGGGACAAGCGCCGCGACATCGCCGCTCGGGACGCCGAGCGCGAGATGGCCCGCGGCATCGGCTGGCGGCTCAAGGGCCATCCCGGCCGCGACGGGAAGGGCCGGCGCCGCCCACCGGACGACCCGGTGCTGCGCTACAGCCCGTGAGGCCCGCCCCGCGGCGGGCGGCGGAACCCAGTCCGCGGTTCCGCCACCCGGGCGCGGTGACGACCCGAGGTCAGTCCTCGTCCGGCTTCGCGTGGTCCGCCACGCCGGGGTTCGGGTCGCGGGACAGGTCGATCAGCGGGTCCACGCCGGCGCCCTCGGGGGCGGCGTGGTCGGGGACCCCCGGGTTCGGGTCGCGGGACGGGTCGGTCAACGGGTCGGGCTCGCTCATGCCGTGCCTCCTCGGCGTGCTCGGGGCGGGGGGGCCCCCGGGGGGGGCGCGCCCCCCCCCGGGGGGGGCCCCCCCGGCCCCCCCCCCGCGGGGGGGGGGGGGGGGCGGGGGGGCCCCCGGGGGGGGCCCCCCGCCGCCCGCGCCGCGGGGGCGGGGGGGGGGGCCGCCCCCGGCGGGGGGGCGCCGACCCCAGGATGCCTGCTCCGCGACGGCCACCGGACGCGGGGAGGCGGGTTCCGGCGCGCGATCTCCGGACGCGCTCGCGCGGCCCGGCGGATGAGATCATGAGCGCGGTCCGCTACGGGAGGAGCACCCGGTGTCATCCGAGGACGAACTGCCCGCGCTGGAGGAGGAGCTGCGCGCGTTGACGCGCCGCAGCAGGCTGCGCACTCGCGAACTCGCGCGGGACGTGCACCCGAAGCTGGATCCGACCGCCTACCCGCTGGTGGTGCTGCTGGCGAAGGAGGGCGCGCAGCGCATGTCGGCGATCGCGGCCGCGCTGTCGCTGGACAAGTCCACGGTGAGCAGGCAGGTCGACGCGGTGGTGCGGATCGGGCTCGCCGAACGGGTGGCCGACCCGGTCGACGCGCGCGCCAAGCTGGTCGTGCTCACCGAGCAGGGCGGCGTGCGGGTCAGCGAACAGCTCGCCGAGCAGCGGCGGCGGTGGCGGGAGGTGCTGGGCGGCTGGGACCCGGCGGACATCGCCGAACTGGCCCGGCTGCTGCACCGGCTGGGCGAGACCGACCTGCTCTGAGCGGACCGCTCGATCCCTGGCGCGCTCGGCCGGAACGCCGTCGTCGCTGGTGAGGTTCGTTACGCGCCGACCGGGATTGCCCAGGCCACAGCCCGCCCGCCGCACGGCCGGCTGCCGCGTCCCGTGCGGGAGGAGGTTGTCGTCGACCACCAAGATCACTACTTTGGGTGAATGGCTGGTGATCAGGACAGGTGGCGGGCGCTGGGTGTCGACGTGGAGCTGCCGAGCGCGGCCCGCGTGTACGACGCCTACCTCGGCGGCGCCCACAACTTCGCGGCGGACCGGGCCTTCTTCGCCAGGGCCAAGGAGAAGCTGCCGCACATCGCCGACGTGGCGCGCTGGAACCGCACCTTCCTGCGCCGCGCCGTGCAGACCATGGCCGAGGAGGGCATCGACCAGTTCCTCGACATCGGCTCCGGCCTGCCCACCGCGGGCAACACGCACGAGATCGCGCACCGGACCAACCCGGACGCCCGCGTCGTCTACGCCGACAACGAGCCGGTCGCGGTCGTGCAGACCGAGGAGCTGCTCAAGGACGTGCCGGGTACGGCCGTCGTGCGGGGCGACTTCCTGGAACCCGACGCGATCCTCGGCGCGGCCGCGACCCGCGAACTGCTCGACCTCACCAAGCCCGTCGGGGTCCTCGCCGTGGCGCTGCTGCACTTCATCCCCCGCGAGCAGCACCCCGAGGCGGCGCTGGAGCGGTACAAGGACGCGCTGCCCGCGGGCAGCCGGCTCGCCATCAGCCACGCCACCGTCGACGGCGTCGCCGAACCGGTCCGGTCGCAGACCCTCGACTTCATCGACTCCTACAAGGACACCCAGAACCCGGGATTCACCGCTCGCGACGAGCTGGAGTTCCGGCGGTTCTTCACCGGGTGGGAGCTGCTGGACCCGGGAGTCGCGTTCACCTCGGAATGGCGTTCCGACCTCACCGACGTGGACGACTTCGCCACGGCCAACCCGAAGAACGCGGTCTGCTTCGCCGCGGTCGCCCGCAAGCCCTAGGCCGCGGAGGGACCCCTCGTGCCCTCCGCGGCCGGGCTCGGGTCAGCCGATCTCGACGCGGGTGGCGTCGGCGTGCTCGCCGTTCGGCACGCCGGAGACGGTGACCTGGTCGCCGTCGCGCAGCTCGTCGGCGCCGACCGGCTGCCCGTCCTTCAGCACCGCGGTGTCCGCGCCGACGACCCACAGGAGGCCGTCGGCGTTCGCCTTGAACACGACGAACTCGCCGTCGGGCGTCTGCACGTCGCCGCGCTCCCGCACGACGCCCTGCTCGGCGACGATGTCGCGCGCCTGCTCGTTCACCGCGGAGCGGTCGAGCGCGGTCGGCTGGGCGGTGGCGGCGGACTCGGCCGACGGGGCGCTGCCGGTGGTGGCCTGGGCGGCGGCGCCGATGGCCAGGGCGGGCGCCAAGGCCAGCGCGGCGATGGCGGCGGTGCGTCGGAAGGTGTTGAGCCGCATGGGATTTCCTCTCCTCGTGAACTTGCGGACTCGTTCAGGTTGACCGCCCGATCTCGGTGAATCCGGTGCGGTTCTGAGAGGTTCCTGGGAGCCGCGGACCGTTCCGGCAGCTCGCGATCACCGGGACGGTCCGCGGCGCGCGATCCTCCCGGAGAACTCCCAGGAACCCGATCCGGCCGCGGCGCGGGCGGCGAACCGGTGAAGACCTGCTGCGGCTTCGGCCTCGATCGTGCCGCGTCGCGATGGCCCGGATGCTCGGTTCCGCAGCCGTCCGGATTCGCAGCCGTCCGGATTCGCCCGGCGGCGCGGGATCGCGCGCTCGACCGCGGTCCGGGACGGGTCGGCCCGGCGGTGGGGATCGCGCGCTCGCGCGGAATCCGGGGCCGGTTCGTCCCGCGGTCACCCCGCGTCGGCCGCCCGAGGGGCCTCCGCGCCGGTCGCCGGGGAGATCTCGACGCGGTCCAGCACGACCCGGAAGCAGGTGCCCGCCCCGGGCGCGGTCGCCAGCTCGACCCGTCCGTCGTGCGCCTCCACCAGCGAGCGCACGATGGCCAGCCCCAGCCCGGCTCCGCCGCTGGCCCGGCTGCGCGACCCGTCGGACCGGTAGAACCGCTGGAACACCCGCTCCGCTTCCTCCGGGGCGAGTCCCGGCCCGTCGTCGGCGACCTCCAGCACGGCGCGTCCGTCGATCGAACCGACGCCGATGCGCACCGGCGTGCCCTCCGGGGTGTGCCGCACGGCGTTGCCGACGAGGTTGGTGACCACCTGCCGCAACCGTTCCTCGTCGGCCAGCGCGGGCGCGGCCGCGGGCGGGCCACCGCCGGGTCCGGTCAGCTCGGCGGGCCGCGACGGGTCGAGCGCGTGCACGTCGTGCAGCGCGTCGGCGGCGAGGGTCCGCAGGTCCATCGGGGCGAGCTGCAGCGGCAGCCGTTCGTCGAGCCGCGCCAGCAGCAGCAGGTCGTCCACCAGCCGCTCCAGCCGGTCGGATTCCCGCTCGATGCGGGACATCGCGTCCACGCCCGCGGGCACCGCGCCCATCCGGTGCAGCTTGCTGAACCCCTTGATCCCGGCCAGCGGGGTGCGCAGCTCGTGGCCGGCGTCGGCGACGAAGCGGCGCATCCGCGCCTCCGATTCGGCGCGGGCGGCGAACGCGGCCTCGTTGCGGTCGAGCATCGCGTTCAGCGCCCGCGACAGCCGCCCGACCTCGGTGTCCGGTCCGGCCGATTCGGGGACGCGGCTGCCGAGGTCGCCCGCCGCGATGGCCGCCGAGGTCCGCTCGATCCGGCGCAGCGGCCGCAACCCGGCGCGCACCGCGAACCACCCGGCCAGCGCGAGCACCGCCAGCAGGGCCGTGGCGGTGCCCGCGGAGATCGCCCGCATCCGGGCGACGGTGTCGTCCACCTCGGCGCGCGAGAGCGCGGTGACCACCAGCTCGTCCCGGCCGGGCTGCGCGAGCAACCGCCAGTGCTGGGTGCCGTCGCGGCTCGGCACGTCCACCGGGCCTGCGGTGGCGGTGAGCCCGGTGAGGTCCGGGCCCGGCAACCGCTCTCCGGTCCACTCCTGCTCGGTGACCGCGCCGCCCGCGCCCAGCCGTGCCGCGTACGTCGTGGAACCGGGCAGCGCGAAGTTGTCCCGCACCACCACCGTGCCCGGCCCGGGCAGCCCCGCGTCCGGCACCTGGAAGATCCTCGCGCCCGCGGTCGCCGTCGCCGCCAGCTGCGCGTCCAGCTTGCCGACGAGGTTGCGCTCCAGTGCGCCGATCACCACCGCGCCGCCGATCGCCAGGCCCGCCGCGAGCAGCCCCACCGCGATCAGCAGCACCCGGGCGCGCAACGACATCCGGGCGATCACGAGCGCGGCCCGCGCAGCACGTAGCCCACCCCGTGCACGGTGTGGATCAGCTTCGGCTCGGTGCGGTCCACCTTGCGCCGCAGGTAGCTGATGTAGGTGTCGACGATGCTCGGGTCGCCGCCGAAGTCGTACCGCCACACCTCGTCGAGGATCTGCCGCTTCGACACCACCTGGCCCGCGTTGCGCACCAGGTAGGTCAGCAGCCGGAACTCGGTGGGGGACAACCGGATCGGCTGTTCGGCGCGCAGCACCTGGTGGCTGTCCGGGTCGAGCTCCAGGTCCGCGACGGTCATCACCCGGGAGGTCGCCGCGTGCCCGGAGCGGCGCAGCACCGCGTGGATCCGGGCGATCAGCTCCTCCGGGTCGAACGGCTTCGTCACGTAGTCGTCGCCGCCCAGCGTCAGGCCGCGCACCTTGTCCCGCGGGGCGTCGCGGGCGGTGAGGAACAGCACCGGCACCTGCCCGCCGCGTTCCTCCCGCAGCCGCCGCAGCACCTCGAACCCGTCCGCGTCCGGCAGCATCACGTCCAGCAGCACCAGGTCGGGCCGCTCGTCCACGGCCGCCCGCAGCGCCTCCGCCCCGGTCGCGGCCGCCGTCACCCGGAACCCGGCGAAGCGCAACGTCGCGGCCAGCAGTTCCCGCACGGTCGGCTCGTCGTCCACCACCAGCAGGCTCGAACCCATCCCCACCCCGCCCTAGATCCGATCTTCCCGCCCCAGGTTAGGCGCGTCCGCCAGGTCCGCCGCCGAGAGCGGGTGCGACCCGGCCCGGCTCCGCAGGTGACCGACCCGAGGCCCGGTCCGGGGGACCCGGTGGCGACGCCGCCGACCGGGTTGCGGGACGCGGCCGTGATCACCCGCGGGGAGCATTCCGGTGCCCTGACAGGAGGAACTCGCACCGGTCCGCGTCGCGGGATGCCGATGGAGTGGGGGACGGCCGAACACGTCCCGGTCGTCCCCGCCCAACGCCGTTCTCGATGCGGGCGGGCGAACGAGGTTCCGCGCGACCGCGCGGATTCCTACCATGAACGAGCGGAGGAGTCCCATGGGCACGGAGAAGAAGGACACCGGCGCCACCGACGGCGGGCAGCACGACGTGGGCCGCGACGGGCAGACCGGCAAGACCGCGGACGACATCGACCCGAAGGACTACGAGCAGGGGTTCCGGTGACCGAGGTCGCCGCACCGGACGGGCCGGGCCGGCTCGTCGCCGCGCTGGACGCGGCGGGCGCGCTGCCCGCCGCGTTCGGCCCTGCCTTCCTCGCCGCCGCGCGGGAGTGGTTCGTCCCCGAGCGGTTCTGGTACCGGCCGGACGAGGCGGTCGCGGACGTGGCGCTGAACCGGGACGGCGCTCCGGAACGGTGGCTGGCCGCGGTGTACGCGGACCGTCCGCTGGTGACGCAGTTCGACGCCGGAGCGACGGTGTGGCCCGAGCTCGGTCATCGGCCCACCAGTTCCGCGTCCGCGCCGTCGGTGGTGGCGGGGATGCTGCGGGCGCTGGGACCCCGGCCGGGGGATTCGGTGCTGGAGATCGGGACCGGCACCGGCTGGAACGCCGCGCTGCTCGCGGAGGTCGTGGGCGAGGCCGGTGAGGTGGCGACCGTGGAGATCGACCCGGAGGTCGCCGCCGGGGCGCGGGCGAGGCTGCGCGCGGCGGGCTACGACCGCGTGGAGGTGGTCGAGGGCGACGCGGCGAGCGCGATCGACGGTGCGCGGCGCTTCGACCGGATCACCGTCACCGCAGGCGTCCACATCGGACGGTTTCCGTACTCCTGGGTGCGGAGCGCGGTTCCGGGCGGGGTGATCGTCGCGCCGATGCGGGCCGACCTGGCCACCGGACCGCTGGTGCGGTTCGTCGTCGGCGCGGACGGCACGGCGCGCGGGAACGCGGTCGCGGGCCTCGGGGTGTCCTTCATGGACCTGCGATCGCCGCGGGAGGTTCCGGCGGAGCTCGACCCGTCGGAGCGGGACGACGCGGCGGCCGAGTCGTCGTGGACCGAGCTGGCACCGTGGGTGCCGCTGCTGGCCGACGACCACCGGTGGCCGATCGCGGTCGCGCTGCCCGGCTGCCGCTACGAGGTGCGGGAGCGCACCGCGGACCGGCCGGGGGAGGCGTGGCTGGTCGACCCGCTGTCCGGGTCGTGGGCCGCCGTCGTGGCCGCGGACGGCCGGTACGCGGTGCGCCAGCACGGGCCGCGCCGGTTGTGGGACGCCGCCGAAGCGGCCTACCGGTGGTGGACCGACCGCGGCCGCCCGCCGCTGCCCGTGTGGGAGTGGACCGTCGCTCCGGACCGGCAGCGCGTCACCCTGCCGCCCACCACCTGAGCTGGAGACGCGGGTGGGGGGGGGGGGGGGGGGGGGGCCGCCCCGCCCGGGGGGGGGGGGGGGGGGGGGGGGGGGCGCGCGGGGGGCGGGCGGGGCGGGGGGGGCG
>NZ_JAIUKC010000121.1:0-4363 GCF_020177435.1 Saccharopolyspora sp. 7B
GCCCGGGTGCGGATCGCGCACCCGGGCACCGGTCGGAGGAGCGGGAGGTCAGCCGCCGTACTCCGGGACGTAGCTGATCCGGTCGTCACCGTTGGCGGTGTCGCCCTGATCGCCGATGACCTCATCGGTCGTTCCCGTGCCGCGCGGCGTGGCGGGCACGAGGTCGGCCGGGCGCTGCCGAGCGAGCATGCCGCGGACGTGCTCGCGGAACCACCGGTGCGCGCGATCGGCGTCGTTGCGCGGGTGCCAGGCCATGCCGATCTCGATCGGCGGGATGTCCAGCGGCACGGGGAAGGTGCGCAGCCCGAGCGCGTTGAGCCAGTCGGCCGCGGGAGCTCCGGGCAGGGCGAGGCAGACGAGGTCGGTCGTCCTGGCCAGGAGCATCGCGCTGGTGTGACCGGGCACGGTGATCGGGACCCGGCGGCGCAGCCCCTGCTCGGCCAGCGCCGTGTCGATGGGTCCGTGGCGCTTGCCGGTGCGGGACGTGCTGATGTGGTCGGCTTCGGCGAACCGGCGGGCGTCGATGGGACCGTCGAACAGCGGATGGCCCTGCCGGGCCACGCCCACGAGTGCCGTGGTGATCAGCCGGTCGGAGCACGTCTCCGGGTCGAGGTGGCCGAGCACGCCCAGTTCCAGGTCCACCACGCCCTGCCGGAGCGCGGGAGTGCCCTCGAACGACTCCGGCAGGAAGACGACGCTCACGTGCGGGGCCTGCGACCGGAGCGTGGAGATCAACGGCGCGGCGAGCCCGGCGAGCAGGAAGTCGCCTGCCTGCACGGTGAACACCCGGTGCAGCGTCGCCGGATCCGGGACGTCGGTGGCGGTGAGCACCGACTCGGACCGCTCGATGAGCGCCCGCACCTCGCCGCGGAGTTCGAGGGCTCGTGCCGTGGGTTGCAGCGCCTGCCCGGCGCGGACGAGCAGCGGATCTCCCACGATCCGCCGGAGGCTCGCGAGCTTCCGGCTGACCGCGGCCGGTGAGGTGCCGAGCCGTTCGGCCGCCCTGGTCACGCTGTTGTCCGCGAGCAGGGCATCGAGCACCAGCAACAGGTTCAGGTCCACGCGCGCCTCCACCATCTTTTCGCTGAGGGCAATGATTCCATGCTGATCTTTGCATTGCCGGCATCGATCGGCCCGGCCAGGCTTGAGGGTGTTCGCACGGCGCGGATCGCTGACCGCGCCGTCCTCGGAAACGTCCTGAGAGGGAACCGATCATGCGAAGTCCCGCCAAGACAGGGAGATCCGGCGACGTGCTGGCCGTGGTGAGCCAGAGCGGTTCCACCGTGTCGTTCTTCGACGCCGAGTCCGACCGGGGCGTCGGCGTCGTCGAAGTGCCGCCCGAACCGCACGAACTGCTGTTCGACCCGACCCACCGCGTGCTGTGGTGCACGCACACCTACCGATCGGGCTATTACCACGCGAACGCGGGCCGGCGCAGCGAAATCACCGCGATCGACCCGGACGGCAAGCAGATCATCGACGTGGTCGACCTCGCCCCCGAGCACGCTCCGCACGGCCTGGCCCTCGACGCCGACCGCGGCCGGCTGTACGTGAGCGTCGAGGGCGCGCCGGGCCGGTCCGGCGGCGTGGTCGTCGTCGACACCGGCTCGCGCAAGCCCCTCGGCCGGATCGACACCGGAGCGCCCGGCCCGCACTGGTTCGCGATCGGCCCGGACGGCACGACGGGGTACGCCACCAACAAGGAGGCGCCGTTCGTCTCCGTCGTCGATCTCGTCGCGGGCGAGCTCGTGGGCCGAGTCGAGGTCCCGGGCAGCGAAGGGCTGGCGGTGTCGGCGGACGGCGCCCGCGTGTACGTCGGGGGACCGTACGTCTCGTTCACCGAGGACGGCTCCGCGAACGCCAACGGCGTCCGGGTCATCGACGCGGAGACCCGAACCGTCGCCGAGGTGCTGCCGACCGAGAACCGGGTGATGCCGGTGCACCTCACCGCGGGTGGGAAGTTGCTGGTCGGGGAGCTCCGGCCGCGGCCGGCCGCGGCCGCCGGCGTGACCGGGCAGGATCCCGGGCGGCTGGTGGTGTTCGCGGCGGACGGCCACGAGCGGCTGGGGGAGCTGGAGATCGGCCGGAGCCCGCTCACCATCACCTCTTCGCCGGACGGCGCCCTCGGTTACGCGTCCTGCGTCGTCGACTCCGCGGTGGACGTCGTCGACCTGGATTCGCTGCGAGTGCTTACCCGGATCCGCGTCGCGAAGGCCGGGGACGCCGGCGCGCACGGCCTCGCCTACGTCCCGTGCGCCGGGTGAGACGGCGACGGCGGCCGGTTCGCGCGGCGGTGTCGCACGTCCCCGGAACGCGCCGGGGGGGGGGGGGGGGGGGGGCGCCCCCCCCCCCCCGGCCGGCGGGGGGGGGGGGGGGGCCGCGCGGCCGGCGGCGGGGGCGCGGGGGGGGATCGCGCACCCGGGCACCGGTCGGAGGAGCGGGAGGTCAGCCGCCGTACTCCGGGACGTAGCTGATCTGGTTGTCACCGTTGGCGGTGTCGCCCTGATCGTTGATGACCTTGTCGATCGTTCCCGTGCCGCCCAGCGAGACGGACACGAGGTCGTGCATCTTGACGCCCGGGTTCACCGGAACCTCGAACGAACGCGCGGCCGTGACCTCGGGGTTCGTGTCGAAGAAGCAGTAGCTGCCCAGGCCCCACGCCTCGTGGTCGGTGACGTCGTCGGCGACCTTGTACGCCGCCCAGCCGCCGTCGCCGCCCCACGCCGCCTGGTCCGGCGGGTCGTAGGGGAACTCGTTCTGGAAGAAGTAGGTGCGGCCGCCGTTGCCGTTCCACACCACGTTGTTCTTCTGGTAGTGCTCCACGAACAGGCCGTGCGCGGTGACGTTGTCGCCGTTCACGATCAGGCCGGTCTCGGCGGTGTTGACGTCCCAGCCGACACCGTCGCCGTGGTCGGCGCGCCACATCCACGAGTGGTCGAGCAGCACGTCGTTGCTGTTGACGGTCAGCGTGTTGGTCGCCTTGCCCACGCCGGGGCCGCCGATCCGGAAGAACACGTCCGAGAGCTGCGTCGGGTTCTCCGCGTGGCTCTGGTCCGCGCCCTCCTCGCCGAGGGTCATCAGCGACGGCGAGTTCTGCTCACCGGCGTCGATGAACAGCCCGGCCAGCTTCACGCCGTCCACATCGGCCACCGACACCGCGGGCTTGCCGGTGTCGGGGACGAGCGAGGCCATGCCGATGCCGAGCACCACGGTGTCCGGGTTGTCGACCTTGATGGTGTCGTCGAGGTGGTAGACGCCGGGGGTGAACAGCAGGTGCTTGCCCTCGGCCAGCGCCGCGTTGATCGTCGCGGCGTTGTCGCCCTCCTTGGCGACGTAGAAGTCCGCCAGCGAGATCTGCTCACCTTCCGGTGCGCCGTTCGCCCAGCTGACCCCTTGGGTGTTCTCCCGCAGCGCGGGCACGAACACGTTGTAGCCGCCGTCCTCGCCGATGTTCAGGAACGGCTTCTCCCGCAGCTTCGGGGTTTCCGGCACGTTGGTGTGCGACGGGTCCGGGAAGTGCTGCTCGGGAGCGCCGACGGTGCCGGTGAACATCATGTTCCACACCGAACCGTCCCAGCCGCCGGCCAGTTCGCTGTTGCGGGTGAGGAACTGCTGCTGCGAACCGGACTCGACCAGGCCGTCGATCTTGGAGTCGGCGATGTAGCCGCCGCTGGCCCAGCCGTCGTACCCGTTCCACAGCTGCATCTGACCGCGCATGTGCATCCGGCGGTACGGAGCGGCCTGGGACACGGCCCAGCGCTCGATCTCGCCGTCGGGCGGCGTGACCGAGAGGTTCTCCGCGGTGCGCCAGAAGTTCTGCGTGGCGTTGCCCTCGCCCAGCCAGTCCGCCTCGACCCGCACGTGGCCGTTCAGGTTCACGTCGTCGGGCGACATGCCCAGGCCGGCGACCTGCGTGTTGAAGCCGAGGTTCACGTCGGCCGAGTAGTCGCCGGGCTGGAACAGCACGGCGTCGCGCTCGGGACCGAACTGGTTGGTGTGCTGGCGCTCGGCGATCTCGTCGAGCTTGCCCTGCAACTCGCCCGCGGGAGTGGACGGGGTGGCGATGTAGGTGTTGGGACCGAAGTCCGGGTTCTTCGGGTCGGTGTCGCGCACCGCCTGCGCCGGTTGCGGCGCCGGAGCCTGCGGCTCTGCCCCCGCGGCGGTGACGGTGACGAGCCCTGCGGCCACGGCCGACGCGGTCGCCAGCGCCAGCACCGCCTGCCGCGGGCGGGTCTCGGTTCTACCGAAGATCTTCATGCTGCTGCCTGTCTGACGGGGCGGGGGTCTGCGACCCCTCGCGGTTGAATCCTTGGGGAGCGGGAGATGTCCGGTGTCGTGGGCTCCTTCCTGGGGCGGCGTGCTG
>NZ_JAIUKC010000122.1:0-2059 GCF_020177435.1 Saccharopolyspora sp. 7B
GAACGGCGGGTACCGGGTCCGGTGGTGCCGGTCGGGGGAGCGGAGCGCGGTGTCCGCCCGGTGGCGCGATCGGCGGCCCTGGCGGGGAGTCGGCGCGCGGGTGTGCGGCGGGCGGGGTGCGGCCGGGGTCGGGTGGCGTCCTGCGGTCGGCGGTGGAAAACCCCGTTCGCAGCGCGGTTTTCCCGGTTCTCGGGGTGGTGGTGCGGCGGGACTGTCCACCTTGATCAGTGGATCTTCGGCACCGCGCTGCGGTGCGCGGTGGCGCACCACCCGGGGCGGTGCGGCTGGGCGACAGGTGCCGCCGAACGGCGTGATCGCGTTTTCGCTGCCATGCCGGGACTTTTCAAGTGGCTCGGTACCGATTCGGGCTGGTTGGCGCACTCGTGGAATACCGTCCGCTGTGGACGAAAGAGCGGAAGTCGGTTCGGTTCGGGGCTTGGGACATTCACCCAATTGAAAGAGTGCGCGCATCGTTATCGTGCAGCTAGCATTCTTTTATAGCGGCCAGTGGTCGACTACTTCCACTTCTCAAGATCACCTGAAACGCGCGGGATCGACTGCGCGACCAAGATCTTCTTGGTCGGCGGATTCCGTCGTGCCAGGTGGTTTTCCCAGTCATGCAAGGCGATCTGATGAAAGTTGGCCACTGTGGACTTCGACGCGCTCTTCCATTCGCACTTGGCGGCGATTCGAGCCAGCGTCCACGAGGGTTTTCGATTCCGGTACCTGCCGACCGGGCGGAACGACGAGTTCGTGCTGCAGGGATTCCGCGTGGAGCACGGGGTGATGGACACGTTCCTGGCCCATGCGGCCGATGACGCGGTCGCCGCCCGATACCGGCTTTCCGACCTGGAAATCCCCGATCCTCCCGCGCTGTGGCGGCGGGACGGGCCGGTGGACGAGGTGGTGCTGGCGTTGCTGGCGCTCCCCGCCCACGGGGCTCGCGGATCCCCGGTTTCCGGCGGATTCCCGGTGCACTTCGGCATTCCGCGCCTGCGGCGACCGCGCGGCGGCGCACCCGATCCGAATTCGCCGCCGGACGTGCTCTCCCGCATTCCGCAGCCCCGCTGCGGCGGGTGCGGGCCACGATCGGGCGCCCCGCGCGGTTCCCGCCACCTGGGAGGTGGCCGATGAACGTGAAGAAGGACTTACCGATGACCTGGCACTTCGAACGGATCTCCGCGCGCGAGTCCTACACGTTCCGCTGGGGGCGCGGCTCCGGGATGATCACGGTGCACCGCGGGGACGCGCGCGGTTCGCACAGCGACGACAACCTCGTCGATTGCGTGCAGGTCGGCATCGATTGGATAGACGACCAGGACGTGCGGGTGCAGGCCCGCAAGTGGATCAGGGTCAACGCGGGACGTGGCGTGCGATGAATGCGCCGCTCGTCGCACAGAGCATTCCGGCCCGGGGTGCGCGGCCGATTCCGCGCCGCCGGTTCCGGGCCGGATCGCGCACCGCGCACCCGGGCGCTCGCACCGCCCGGCGCGACGGCGGAACGCGGTGGGCACCGCGCTCGCGACCGCGTCGGACGACCGCGGGAGCGCGCGGCGAACCCGGACGTGGCGCCGGCGGGGCGCGCGCACCACCAGGGAACTCCCGCGCGGCGGCGGCTCCGGGAATTTCGTGAGCCGTTACCCGCGCGACCCCGCCGGTCGGAGCGCGCGGGGTAGACCGGTGGGCGGGGCCTCCGCACCGGAAGTCCCGCCCACGCAGCCGGAATCGCACGCGACACCCGGCGGAACAGGAGGTGCGCGGTGAACGTCCTGCCGCCCGCGCCCACCGCGGAACTGCCCGCCGAGTGGTCCTGGTGCCCGGACTGCTCGGGAACGGGCCTGCTCGACCCCGATCCGGCCGACCCGGCATCCGCCGTCGCGGAGGAGTGCTGGACCTGCCGGGGCCTCGGCGCCGGGGCGCGGCACGTCCTGTGACCGGGCCGATCCGGGCGGGGGCCCCCCCCCCCCCCGCCGGGGCCCCCCGGCCGGGGGGGGGGCCCCGGCCCCGGGGGCCCGCGCGGGGCCGGGCCCCGCGACCCCGGGGCCGGACCGGCGCGGGG
>NZ_JAIUKC010000123.1:0-34813 GCF_020177435.1 Saccharopolyspora sp. 7B
CCCCCGCCCCCCCCCGCGCCCCGGCCACACCGCGGGCGGGCCCGCCCCGCGCGCCGCCCCCCCCCGCGCGGGGGGCCCCCCCCCGGGGGGGCGGGGGGGGCCCCCCCGCGCCCCGGGCGGGATTTCCGCGTCCGGGCGGGGAACCCGGACCGCGGGGACCGGAGCGAACCGGTCACCGGCTACCCGTTCGCCTGACGTCCGCGGTCCACTACCGTGAGGTGGTTGGTTCCGTGCCGGGAGGAGGCCGCGGGTGGCGACGCAGCGGGTCCCGCCGGACGTGTTCCGCTTCGCGGTCGGTGCTCAGGCCGAGTCGTACTCGGCGATCCTGCGCGCGTTCGCGGACGCGGCGCAGCGGTGGGAGGGCTCGCTCGGCATCGACGACGTGCGGGACCGGGTGCGGGCGAGCGGCTGGCTCGACGCGCTCGGCGACGGAGACCTCGCGGAACGGCTGAAGAAGCTCGCCGAGTGGGGGCTGCTCGACGTCGTCCAGCACCACGCGGAGGACTACCGCACCGCCGCCGAGTACGAGCGGCGCAACCTGCACTACGCGTTGACGAAGGCGGGCGCGGCGGCCTGGTCCGGGCTGCGGCACGCGATGGCGAGCTTCGACGAGACCGGCGCGTTGCAGACCGCGGTGCTCGACGCCATCGCCGACCGGCTCGCCGAGATCGCCGCGCTGCTGGCCGAACCGGGTTCGGCGGACCGGCGGCTGTGCGCCGCGGTGCACGAGCTGGAAGGGCACCTGGAATCGCTGCGCACCGGCACCGCGCACTTCCACGCCGAACTGCGGCGGCTCCAGCGGTCCGACGACCCGGGCGAGTTCGACGAGGTGAAGGCGGCGACCGTCGCGCACCTGCAGGAGTTCACGACCGACCTCGACCAGCGCCGGCCCGTGATCTCCGCCGCGCTCGCCGAGGTGGAGGCGCACGGCGTCGCCGACCTGCACCGGCGCGCGCTGCGCGGCGCGGACCTGCCGCCCACCGCTGACGAGCGGGACTGGCTGGAGCGGCGGGCGGCGAGCTGGGGGACGCTGCGGGACTGGTTCCGCCCGGCGGACGGCTCGCCACCGCGCGCGGAGCTGCTGCGCGCCGCCGCCCGCGGAATCGTCGGGGAGCTGCTGCGGGAGCTGGAGCGGATCACCGAGGCCCGCAGCGGATCGTCCAGCGCCGCGGCCGATTTCCGCGAACTGGCCCGGTGGTTCACCACCGCGGACCGGGACGAGGACCTGCACCGCCTCTGGTCCGCCGCGTTCGGGCTCGGCCCCGCGCGGCACGCGCACCTCGCCCACGAGGACCCCGAACTGGTGGCGCCCGCGACGCCGTGGGTGCGGGCCCCGCGGGTGCGGGTTTCGGCGCTGCTGCGCAGCGGCGGGCGCGTCGAGAAGTTCGGCAGCACCGGGAAGGTGCGCGACGTCGCGCAGCTCGCCGCGTTGCGCGCGGCCCGGGCCAGGCGGGAGCGCGCCGAGCTGGACGCGGCGTGGCAGCGGCTCGTCACCGGCGGCGAAGTCCGGCTCTCCTCGTTCACCGGGCTCGAACCCGGCGTGCTCGACCGGCTGCTGGACCTGCTGGGGCGCGCCCTGGCGAGCCGCGCCGACGACGCGGGCGTGCGCCGTGCCCGCACCGGCGACGGACGGGTCGAGATCGAGCTGTCCGACCCGGCGGACGGGCGCACCGCCGAGCTGCGCACCGAGCGGGGAACGCTGCGCGGCCCGGACTTCGCGGTGCACGTGCGGCTCGTCGCCGACGGCGCGGTGGAGGCGGGCGGATGAGCAACCTCGCCAACCAGCTGGTCATCGCGGAACGCGCCGACCTGGCCCGCGGTATCAGGCTGCTGCTGGGCAGCCCGCTGATCCGGGCCGCGACCGACCCGGACGGGTTCGACCTGGTGCGGCGGCGCGCCGACACCCTCGCGAGCTGGTTCGACCACCACTGCGGCTGGGCGCTGGTCGTGGAGCCGCGGCAGGGGTACGCACGGCTCGCGAAGGTGCGCTCCGACCCGGACGCGTCCCGGCCCGCTCGGCGGGACCGGGGCAGCCGGGCGCCGTTCGACCGGCGGCGCTACGCGCTGTTCTGCGTGGCCGCGGCGGAACTGCTCGGTGGTCCCGCGACGACCGTCGGACTGCTCGCGGACCGCGTCGCGCAGGCCACCGCGGCCGATCCGGTGCTGCCCGGGTTCGACCCGGCGCTGCGCGCCGAGCGGATGGCGTTCGTGGACGTGCTGCGCGCGCTGGAGGGCTTCGGCGCGCTGGACCCCGTGGACGGCAGCACCGAGGACTACACCGACTCCGCCGGGGCGAAGGTGCTGTACCGGGTGGACGCGACGCTGCTGGTGCGGCTGCTGGCCGCGCCGAACGGGCCGTCGCGGCTGCCGGACGGCGACCGGCTCGCCGGGATGCTGGCCGAACCCCGCTACGGCGGTGCGGGCGCCACCGACGTGCAGCGCGCGCTGCGGCTGCGGCATTCCGTGCTGCGCAAGCTGTTCGACGACCCGGTGGTGTACTGGGCGGACCTCACCGCGGAGCAGCGCGAGTGGGCGACCTCCCGCACCGGCCGGGAGAGCATGCGGAAAGCCGCCGAGCAGGGCGGGTTCGCGGTGGAGGAACGCGCCGAAGGCGTGCTGCTGGTCGACCCGGAATCCCTCGCCACCGACGGCAGGTTCCCCGACGACGGCGACAACGCGAAGGTCGCCGCGCTGCACCTGCTGGATTCGCTCGGCGCCTCCCGCGCGGGGCTCACCGCCGACCAGCTGCGGGAGGACGCGGAATCGGTGCTGGACCGGTCGCCGGGATCGGCGCGCACCTACCGCTACTCCGACGGCCCGGCGCGGCTGGTGGCGGACGCGGTGGCGGTGCTCGTGGACTTCGGGCTGGCCCGGCGGGACGGGGAGCGGATCGTCGCGCTGCCCGCCGCCGCCCGCTACACCATCGTGTCCGGTTCCCCCGACTCCGCTGGAGGAAACCCGTCGTGACCGCCCCCGAAACCGCCGCGGTCCGCTGGCGCCCGTCGCGCGCCGGGATCCTCAACGTGTGGCGCTACTACGACGAGGTCTTCGAGTTCCACAACGGACGGTTGCTGCTGCGCGGCCCGAACGGCACCGGGAAGTCGAAGGCGCTGGAACTGCTGCTGCCGTTCCTGTTCGACGCGGACCTGCGGGCGAACCGGCTGTCCACGTTCGGCAGCGCGGAACGCACCATGCACTGGAACCTGATGGGCGAGGGCGCCTCCGGCGTCACCCGCGTCGGCTACGCGTGGCTGGAATTCCGTTGCGGCGACGGGTGGTTCACCTGCGGCGCCCGGTTGCAGGCCAGCAAGCACACCGCCGAGGTGCGCGCGGACTTCTTCACCACCTCCCGGCGCGTCGGCGTGGACCTGCGGCTGGTCAACGGCAACGACCAGCCGTTGACGAGGACCGCGCTGGAGGAGCGGCTTGGCGAACTCGGGACCGTGCACGACACGCCCGCCGAGCACCGGGCAGCGGTGCGCGCCGCGCTGTTCCCGGAGCTCACCGAGCCGCGCTACGAAGCGCTCATCACCGCGCTGCTGCAGCTGCGCACCCCGAAGCTGTCCGAGCGGCTGGACCCGAACCTGCTGTCCACGCTGCTGTCCCGCGCCTTGCCACCGCTGGGCGCGGCCGAGATCTCCGAGCTCGCCGAGGGGTTCGAACGCCTCGACCGGCGCCGCGAACACCTGGCGCGGCTCGACGAGCAGGTGCGGGCAGCGGACGCCGTCGCCGACCGGCAGTCCGGCTACGCGCGGCGGGTGCTGCGCGCCGCGGCCGCCGACCTCCTCGCCGCGGACGCCGACCTGGACCGGGCCGCCGAGGAGGCAGCGGACGGCGCGCGCCGCCACGAGCGGACCGCCGCCGACCGGGACGAGGTCCTGGCGCGGCGCGGTGAGCTGGCGCGGGAGGCCGACCGGCTCCGGGCCCGCATCGCCGGGCTCGCCGACGGCCACCACGAGGCGGCCGAGCTCGACCGGCTGCACGCCGAGACCACCGAAGCCGAGCGCACCGCCACCGCCGCCCGCGACCGGGCCGACCGGCGCGCCACCGAAGCCGACGCGGACGCGCTGCGCGCCGCGGCCGCCGACGCCCGCGCCGCCGCCGTCGCCGAGCGGGCGGTGCGCGCCGAGCGGGACGCGCGCGGCCACGCCGAACCGGTCGGTCTCGCCGGAGCGTTCCAGGAGGCCGCGGGCACCGCGGACCGGCGGCGCGCCCGGCTGCTGCTGCGCGCCGCCGCGCGCGGCGAGCACGACCGCACCGCCGAGGTCCGCGCCGCCGCGGACCGGCACGACCGGGCCGTGGCGGCCCGCACCGCCGCCGAGCAGCACCTGGAGGAAGCCCGGGGCGAGCAGACCGCCGCGGCCGAGCGCAGCGCCGAAGCCGCCCGGGCGCATGCCGACCGGCTCGACGCGCAGGCGCAGCGGGTGCGGGACTGGGCGGCGGGCCTGGTGGAACTACCCGTCGACGACCTCGACGCCGCCGCGCGCGCCGGCACCCGCGCCGCGCTGCTGGCGCTGCTGCACCCCGGCTACCTGACCGCCGCGGCCGAGCTGGGGCGTGCGCACGCCGCGGCCACCGCGCGCCGGGACGAGTGCCGGGCCCTGCACGCCGAGCTCACCGCGCGACGCGACCGGGCCGAGGACCCGGCCGAGGACCCGCAGCGCCCCGGTGCCCCGCTGTGGCGGCTGGTGGCGTTCCGCAGCGGCACCACCCCCGGCGTGCAGGCCAAGGTCGAGGCGGCGCTGCACTCGGCGGGCCTGCTCGACGCGTGGGTCGGCCCGGACGGGGTGCTCGACGGCGAGGGCACCCGGCTCGACCCGGCCCGGCTGCGTCCGGTGGACGGGACCTCGCTGGTGGAGGTGCTGCGGCCCGAATCGGGCGGGCCGGTGGACCGGGACCGGATCTGGGCCGTGCTGCACGGGATCGGCTACGGCGCGGCGTCGGTGGACCCGGCCGAGGATCCCGCGGGCGCGGGCAGGCACCGCAGCGCGGAGACCGCCCCGGAAGCGGCGATCGCGCCGGACGGCAGGTGGCGCCTCGCCGGGCTCACCGGCGACGGTTCGGCGCCCGAGGTCGCCCGGATCGGCAGCACCGCCCGCGACCGGGACCGCAAGCGCCGCGACGCCGCGCTGGACGAGCGGATCGAGGAGGTGGCGGCCGAGCTCGCCGAGCTCGACACCGCGGCCGGTGCGCTGGACGCCCGCCGGGACGCGCTGCGCGCCGAGTGGGAGGCCGCGCCCGACGACAGCGCGGTGCGGGACTCCCGCCGAGCCGCCGACGTCGCCGAAGCCGAGGCCGCCGCCCGCGACGGCCTCGCGCACCACCGGGCCGAGCAGGTCGCGGCGGCCGCGGACGCCGCGCGGCGAGCAGGGGACCGGCTCACCGAGCTCGCCGCCGAACTCGGGCGGCCCGCGGACCGGTCCGCGCTGGACGAGCTGGACCGGCGCGTCGCGGCCTGCACCGACTCCGCCGCGGACTGGCTCGACGCCCGGTTCGCCGCCGACGCCGAACGGCGCGCCGCCGACACCGCCGCCGAGGTCGCGCGGCGCTCCCGGGACGTCGCCGCCGAACGGCGCGCCGAAGCGGAGGAGGCCGAGCGGGACGCGCTGCGCCGCGCCGAGCGCGCCGACGCCGTGCGCGCCGCCCTCGGCACCGCGGACCGGCAGGTGCTGGACGAGCTCGCCGAGCTGCGCGCCGGCCTGCACGACGTGGAGCTGCGGCGGGACCGGTCGACCGACCGGCTCGTCGAGGTGGCCGGGCGGCTCGGCGCGCTGGAGCACCGGCGCGCCGCCGACACCGCGCGGCACGAGGCCGCCCGCGCCGCCCGCGACGCCGCGGCCCACCGGTTGCGGAGGCACGCCGCGGCCGGGTTCGCGGTCGACGCCGGGATCGAACTGTCCGAATTGGACGATGACGGTGCGGTGCTCGCCGCGGCCCGCGAGATCAGCGGTGCCTGGGAAGCGCTCCCGCACGGCGCGAAGGACCGCGCCGACGCGCTCGGCAAGCTCGCCGAAGCCGTGCACGGCGGCCGCCACGTGCTCGCGGACCGCGCGGAACTGCGGCTGGAACCCGGCGAGGACGCGCAGCTGTTCGCCGCCACCCTCGACGGCGTGCGCCTCGGCGCCACCGGGCTGCGGGACGCCCTGCGCGCCGAACGCGACCGGCTGCGCGCGGGCCTCACCGGTGCCGAACGGGAGCTGTTCGACCAGACCCTCACCGGCGAGACCCGCAGGCACCTCGCCGCCCGCATCCGCCAGGCCGGGGAACTCGTCGACACCATGAACGCCCGGCTCAAGCGGGTCCGCACCGCGTCGAAGGTCGCCGTGCGCTTGGTGTGGGAAGTGGACCCCAACCTGCCCGCCGGAACCGGCGCCGCACGCGAACTGCTGCTCACCGACCCGGAACGGCTCGACGACGCCGACAAGGACGTGCTGCACGCCTTCTTCCGGGAACGCGTCGACGAGGCCCGGCGGCACGGCACCGCCGCCGGGTGGGAGGGGCAGCTGGCGCAGGTCTTCGACTACACGTCCTGGCACCGCTTCGGCGTGCAGATCGACCGGGCGAACGGGGAGGGCTGGCAGCTGCTCACGAAACGGCTGCACGGCGCGCTCTCCGGCGGGGAGAAGGCCATCGCGCTGCACCTGCCGCTGTTCGCCGCCGTCGCCGCGCACTACCAGGCCGTGCCCGCCGCGCCCCGGTTCATCCTGCTCGACGAGGTGTTCGTCGGCGTGGACGCCACCAACCGCGGGCAGGTGTTCGACCTGCTCACCGCGCTGGACCTGGACCTCGTGCTGACCAGCGACCACGAGTGGTGCACCTACCGGGAGCTCGACGGCATCGCCGTCCACCAGCTCATCACCGGCGACGGCGACGACGCGGTCACCACCGCCCGGTTCGTGTGGGACGGGCGGGCGCTGGCGGAGGAACGCGGTGCTCCCTGACGGTCTGCGGCGAGCCGAGTTCGCACCCCTGTGGCGGGCGGTGCACGACCGGCTCTCCTCGGGCCGGGCCGTGGACCGGGTCCGGGTGGGCCCGCTGGACCGGCGGCAGCGCGAAGCGCTCGCGGGCCTGCTCGGCGCCGACCGGCTGCCCGCCGACCACGTCACGGTGTCCGTGGCACGGCTGGACGCGGTGCTCGAACCGCACTGCGGGATGCGCTGCCGGGACATCGTCGAAGAGCTGATCGGCCCCGTGCAGGACCGGGCGCTGCAGCGGGAACGCGCCCAGCGGCAGCGCGCCGCGCTGTGGGAGTGGTTCACCGAGCACCCGGTGGTGCGCGCCCAGCCCGCCCTGACCGGGTGGGCGGAGCAGGTGCGCCGCGGCGGCCTCCCCGGCGGAACTCCCGCCGCGGCGGGACGACTGCTGGACGCGGCGCTGCACGTGCTGCACGCGCTGCCCGCGCCCGGCACGCCGCTGCCCGCCTTCGCCGAGGCGGTGCTGGGCGATCCGCGCGCCCTCGACCCGGGCGGATCGCTGTCCGGACTCGTGCTGCGCGCGCTCGCCGAGGTGCACGGCGTTCCGCTGCCCGCCAGCGACGGCCAGCGCCGCGCGCTGTGGCGGTGCGCCGGGATCGGCGAACCCGGACTGCCCACCGCGGTGCTCAGCGCGGGGATGCAGCCGGTCGGCGGACGGCTGTGCGGCGAGATCATGCGCTCCTGCACCGCTTCCGGGCACGCCGCCTCCACCACCCTCGACCAGCTGCGCGACGCCGGCCGGATCGTGCTCGGCGAGCCCGACGTGTGGGTCGTGCAGGAACCGGCCGTGCTGGAGCGCGCGCTGCGCCGGTTCGGCCGCACCTGTCCGCCGCTGGTGTGCACCTCCGGCTGGCCCAACGGCGCCGCGATGCTGCTGCTGCGGACCCTCCGCGCGGCCGGGGCGCGGCTGCACCACCACGGCGACTTCGACGGGGAAGGCCTCCGCATCGCCGCGTACGTGCAGGCCAAGGCCGGGGCCGTGCCGTGGCGGATGAGCACCGCCGACTACCTGGCCGCGCTGGACCGGCACCCGGCCGGACCCGGTGCCGGGCGGATCACCGACGCGCCCTGGGACGCGGCGCTCGCCCCGGCGTTGCGGGAGAACCGGGTGGCGGTCCCGGAGCTGCGGGTGGCGGACGAACTCCTCGACGAAGCGGTGTGGCGGACGCCGTGACCCGAGCCTGCCCCGGTGCGGGGCTCGCCCGGCGGGCGGTGATGCCCGCCCTCCGCGTTCGCGGGTGCCGTCGGCTCAGGACGGGAACGCGGTGCCGGTGGAGGCGTTCTCCCAGCGCTCGACGTCGCCGAGGAGTCGTTCCGCGTTGGCGCGGGTCCGGCCGACGGCGTCGGCGCCGAGCACCAGGTGCATCGGTGGCTCCGGGGCGGCGACGGCATCGAGGATCACCTCCGCCGCCCGCGCCGGGTCACCGGCCTGCGCACCGTCCGTGCGCTGCATCGCGGCGACGGCGGCGCCGGTGTCGGCGTAGTCGTCGAGGGCGGCGGCGGTGCCGCGCCGGGAGCGCTCGGTGAGGAACTCGGTGCGGAAGTGGCCGGGCTCGACGACGGTGACGCGGATGCCCAGCGGCGCGACCTCCTGCGCGAGCGCTTCGGACGTGGCGCCGAGCGCGGCCTTCGCGCCCGCGTACAACCCGGATCCGGCGCCGGGGGCGAGCCCGGCGATGGAGGAGATGTTGACGACGTGTCCGGAGCGCTGGGCGCGCAGCAGCGGCAGCGCGGCCTGCACGACGCGCAGCGCGCCGAAGAAGTTCACCTCGAACACGTGCCGCGCTTCGTCCGCCGAGGCCTCCTCCACGGCGCCGAGCAGCCCGTAACCCGCGTTGTTCACCACCACGTCGAGGCGCCCGGCGACGCGGTGCGCGGCGGCGACCGCGGTGGCGGCCTGCTCCGGGTCGGTGACGTCGAGCGGCACGGTGTGCAGCGCGCCGCCCGCCGCGTCGAGGTCGGAGTCGCCGGTGCGGGTGGTGCCGACGACGGTGTGGCCGCGGCGCAGCGCGGCTTCGGCCAGCGCCCGGCCGAAGCCGCGGGAGATTCCGGTGATGAACCAGACGGACACGGGGTCCCCCTCGCGATTGATGGTCCACTGTGGACGGCCCGGTGCCGGGCCGATGGCTCCACGCTAGGCACCGGAGTCCCGCCGAGGGAGGGCGTGGCACTGCCACCCGGGCCGCTTCGCTCCGTCAACGGCCCCGACCGCCGATCGGGGGCCGGACGCGAGCGTCCCCGCCCGGTCAGGACACCCGGAACGTCGCGCCGGGCCTCGGTCCGCGAGGCGAACGTCAGAGCATCGCCAGGAGCATGGCGCCCATGCCGATGCTCATCGCCCCGTGGCAGGCCGCGTCCCACGCCAGCCGGGTGGCCCGCGGATCGGCCGGGGCGCCGGTGGCGTCGGCGGTGTTCAAGTTGTGCCGCGCCGTGTCCACCGCCGTCGAGATCCACGCCACCGAGGACAGCACCAGGAACGCCCCGAGCACCGCCGACACCAGCACCACCGGCGCCGGGGGCCCGGCGGCGGCCGCGGGCGCGGCCAGCACCCCGGACGCGGGAGCTCCCGCCGCGTGGTGGTGGTGCCCGCCACCGGAATCGTGCGCACCCAACATGAGCAGCGGCATCGCCGCCACCATCCACACCATCGCCACCGACATCACCGCGTGGTGCGCGTGCGCCAGCCGCGGTGAGCCGTACCCGTGGGCGCACGGGACCCGCAGCACCGCCAGCGCCGCGAACCACACCGCGGTCGCCGCGAACAGCACCAGCTGCGGCGTGGCGGGCACGCCCATGCCCCACGGCCACACCATCGCGATCATCAGCAGGCTCATCGCCAGGTGGCTCGCCGAGCTCAGCCGATCGCTCGGCCGCAGGCCCGGTCGGGTGGCGCTGATCGCGCACCACACCGCCGTCACCGCGAACAGCACCGTCAGGACCCAGCTCAGCAGCAGCGATTCGACCACGATCAGACTCCGGCGCTCCGCCGGGCGCGCGCGCCCAGCACGTTGTCCACGACGAGGAACAGCAGCAGCGACGCGCCCAGCAGCGGCAACGCGTACGCGACGAACGCGGCCACCACGATGATCGGCGCCATGACCCGGCCGGGGACGCGCCGCCACGCCCCCCGTTCCGGCGCCCGGCCGAACCGGCCACCTCCGCGGGTGGGCCTGCGCAGCCACCACATCCGGTAGCCCCAGAAGATCATCGAGAGCAGGCCGAGCATCAGCGCCGCCAGCACCAGCTGGTTCGCCAGCCCGAACAGCAGCCCCATGTGCGCGTCGATGCCCCAGCGGGACAGCTTCGCCATCAGCGGGTAGTCCGCGAACCGGATCGTCTCGGTGATCGCTCCGCTCGACGGGTCCACCGCCACCTGGTCCTGCTTCGTCGGCCAGCTGCGCTGCACCTGCTGCACGGTGTAGGCGGAACCGGCATCGGCGGGCGGCGTGATCTCCACCGGACCGTCCAGCCCCGCGCCGAGCGCGGCCGCGTGCACCCGATCGATGCCCACGTCACCGGCGGGTGCCGCCGGCAGCTCGGTGGACACCGCCGGGGTCTCCCACGACAGCTGCTCGCGCACCGCGGTCACGTTCTCGCCCGCGTGCACCGACCAGGTCAGGCCCGTCGCGGACAGGAACAGCAGCCCGAGCGCCGCCCACAACCCGACCGCCCCGTGCCAGGACAGCACCCGCCTGCGACCAGCCGGGCGGAACTCCGGGGCCAGCAGCAGCCGGGCGCGCCGCTCGCGGCGGGTGCGCCCGATCCACAGCGCCGCACCGCCCAGCACCACCACCCACAGCCAGCTCGCCGCCAACTCGCTGTAGAGGCGGCCCGCGTCGCCCAGGTGCAGGCCGCGGTGCAGGTTGTCGATCCACGCGCGCAGCGGCAGCGCCTGTCCCGAGCCGTAGGTGACCAGGTCGCCGCGCACCTCCAGCGTGTGCGGGTCGACGAACACGGTGCGCAGGTAGCTCTCCGGCAGGTCCGGCGCCGCGAAGATCACTTGGGTGGTGTCGGTGCCGGTCGCGCCCGGGCGCACCGCCTGCACCTGCTCGCCGGGGCGCACCTCGCGGGCCGTCGCGATCTGCTCCGACAACGGGTGCGCGGTCGCCGCCGCGGGCACGTGCAGCTCCCGGGTGTAGACGGCCTGCTCCAGCTGCGGCGTGAACACGTACACCAAGCCGGTCAGCGCGGCCACCACCAGGAACGGTGCGATGAACACGCCCGCGTAGAAGTGCAGGCGCAGCACCAGCGGGCGCAGCACCGACCACGTCGACGGGCTCGCGGGCCGATCCGCCACCGCGCTCCCGGACGAGTCCGGGGCCTGCTGCTCCGCGAGACCTGGATCCGTCGCCATCGCCGCTCCTGTCCTCAGCCGCTTCGGTCGACCCACTAGTCGCCTGATCATCGTGCTTGGTTCCCGCTGTGACATCCCCCTCCACGATGTGGGAGCGAACGGGGGCGGGCGTTGACCCGTTCGCCGAACGCGTGCACGGGGGCGGGGGTGAACGGACCGCGCGTCCGGGGCAGCGGCGGTCACCCGGTGCCCGCTCGGTGGGCTCGTTCTCGGGGTGAACGGACCGTTTGTCCGGTCTAGTTGGTCGAACGGTCCGTTCACTTCTGTCGAAGTGCTCGGGGCATCCGTGCCGTCGTTCGGCCGCTCGACCGGCGGTGAGCGCCCGTCCCGGTGCCCGCTCGGTGGGCTCGTTCTCGGGGTGAACGGACCGTTCGTCCGATCTAGTTGGTCGAACGGTCCGTTCACTCCGGCCGGAGGTGGTGCGAGTGGGGTCACAGGAGGTGCGCGGAACTCCCGCGGGCGGGGGCGCGACCAGTCCGGGAGCGGGCAGCTTCCCGCTTCCGGGGCGCGCGGCGCCCGTTCGCCCCGGGGACGTCGAGCACGAGGACAGCGCAGTGCCACCACCCGGTTCGCAGCCCCCGCACCGCCTGCCGTGGATCGCGGGGGCGAGCATCGCGGCCCTCGTGTCCGTGTTCGTCGCCGTCTTCCTCGGCGAGTCCGGCTACGCGGCGCTCGGGTTGTCCGATCCGGGTGCCGTGGTGCGCGTCGGGATCGGACTGGTGCGGCTGGTGGCCGACGCGTCCGCCGCGATCACGTTGGGATCGCTTGCGTTCGCCGCGTTCTTCACCTCGCCCCGCGAGTCCGGCGGCATCGCACCGGACGGTTTCGCCGCGGTCCGCGCGGCCGGCGCGGCGGCCTGGGTGTGGGCGGTCGCTGCGGTGCTGATGATGCCGTTCGAGATGGCGGACGGGACGGGGCACCCGCTGCGCCGCGTGCTGCCGCCGGACGCGTTCACCGGGTTGTTCAGCGCCATGTACGAGCCGACGGCCTGGGCGATCACCGCCGGTGTCGCGCTGGTGGTGGCGGTCGGCGCCCGGACGACGCTGCGGTGGCGACCCGCGCTCGGGTTGACCGCGCTCGCCGCGTTCGCGCTGCTGCCGCCCGCGGTGGTGGGTCATTCGGCGTCCAACGCGGGCCACGACTTCGGGACCAACGCGATCGTGCTGCACGTGCTGGCCGCGGCGCTGTGGATGGGCCTGCTGGCGGCGGTGATCGCGCACCTGCGGCGCGGTGGCGCGCACCGGGAGCTGGTGCTGCGCAGGTATCGTCGGTTCGCCGGGGTGAGCTGGCTGGTGCTGGCGGTCTCGGGGCTGGTGGACGCGCTGGTGTTGATGCCGCTGTCCGACCTGGGGCGTACCGCGTTCGGCGTGCTGGTGCTCGCGAAGATCGTGCTGCTGGTGCTGCTCGGCGCCTGCGGCAGCTGGGTGCGGCGCCGGTCGTCGGCACCGGTGGCGCTGCTGTCCGCCGAGTTGTTGATCATGCTGGTGTCGGTCGGCGTGTCGATGGGCATGGCGCAGACGCCACCGCCGAACCTGCTGGACCGCGGGGTCAGCTCCTCGGAGGTCATCCTCGGCTACGACCTGCCGGGGCCGCCGAGCGCGTGGGGATTCCTGGGCACCTGGCGCTTCGACCTGGTCCTGGGCCTCGCCGTGGTGGTGCTGGCTGCGCTGTACGTCGCGGGGGTGCGCCGGTTGCGGCGGCGCGGGGACCGGTGGCCGGCCGGGCGCACGGCGGCGTGGCTGCTCGGCTGCGCCACGGTGCTGGTCGCGACGTCCTCCGGGCTCGGCGTCTACTCGTCCGGGGTGTTCAGCGTGCACATGCTGGTGCACATGGTGCTGAACATGCTGGCGCCGGTGCTGCTGGTGCTGGGCGGCCCGATCACGTTGGCACTGCGGGCATTGCCGACCGCGGGCCGGGGGAATCCGCACGGCGCCAGGGAAGTGCTGCTGGCCGTGGTGCATTCGCCGGTGGCACGGGCGGTGGCGCACCCGGCGATCGCGACGGTGCTGTTCGTCGGCTCGTTCTACGCGCTGTACTTCACGCCGCTGTTCGAGAACGCGATGTCCGAGCACTGGGCGCACGAGCTGATGAACGTCCACTTCGTCCTGGTCGGCTACCTGTACTACTGGACGGTCATCGGGGTGGATCCGGCGCCGAAGCCGCTGCCGCACCTGGGGCGGCTGGGCATGGTGTTCGCGGTGATGCCGTTCCACGCCTTCTTCGGCGTGATCGTGATGGGCATGAACGACGTGATCGCGGAGAACTTCTACCGCACCCTCGACCTGCCGTGGGCGCAGGACCTGCTCGCGGACCAGAAGCTCGGCGGTGGCATCGCGTGGGCCGCGGGGGAGGCGCCGCTGGTGGTGGTGCTGATCGCGCTGCTCACCCAGTGGTACCGGCACGACGCGCGGGTGGCACGCCGCGCCGACCGCTCCGGGGACGAGGAGCTCGCCGCCTACAACGCGATGTTGGCGAAGCTCGCGGAACGCCGCTGAAGGCTGGGCGAGCTCCTGCTGCGAAGTGGGTGGGGTGGCGGAACCTCAGCCGTTCCCTCGCTGCGGGATCGTTTTCACCGGTGGCTCCGCCACAGGAGAAAACGCTGTCCTCGCGAGGAAACGGCTGAGAACCCGCGGGTGGTCCCGTTGCTCGGGTGGTCGTTTGCTCAGCGGCTTCGCCGCTGACAGGAAGGAGTCGAGAGCAGCAGGGCAGGTTCGAAGACGGGCAAGTGAGGTTCTGCCGCCCGCTCCGCCTCGTGAACGGGGGCTGGGGGGAGTCCTAAGCTCGGCGGATGCGGCCACGTGGGGTTCGGTTGCGCGTCGAGGAGCTGCGGGGGCGTGACCAGGAGCGGGACCGGGCCGAGCCTGGGCGGGCGCGGGGTCGGGCGTTGGCCTGGTTCGTGCACGGCTGCGCGCTGATCGACCTGGACGTGACCACGAGCAGCGTGGTGGAGCTTTACCGGGAAGTGCTCGCCCTGCTGGACGATCCGGCGCAGCACCGCACCGGCAGCGGGTGGGAGCGGGCCGTGCTGCACTGCGTCGACCTGCTGCGGGAGCCGTTGGCGGAGGTGGCGGCCGATCCGCACCGGCACGCCTCCCGCGACGAGCGGCTCGCGCTCGCGCCGCTGGTGGAGATCCCGCGGCAGGTCCTGGTCGGCCCGGGTGACGCGGAGCGGAGCTTCCCGATGGCGTGCTGGAACGCGGCCGGTGCCCTGCTGGACGGGGTGATCTCGCCGTACCGGGCCGTCGGTTTCGTCGTCTGTGTCGGCTACTTCTCCCAGGATCAGGACCTGACGTGGGTGCGGGAGTGGCAGGTCCGGTACGAGGACGAGCCGGACGCGCGCCCCGCGCTCGACGCGGAGATCCGGGCGTGGGCGCGCGATCGGGTCGTCGGCCGGGACTAGCGCGACCCGGTCGCGCTCGTCGCCGCTAGTCGGTGCGCAGTCCGGTGAAGCGCCGCAGCCGCAGGCTGTTGGACACCACGAAGAACGAGGACAGCGCCATCGTCGCGCCCGCGATGAGCGGGTTGAGCAGACCCAGCGCGGCCAGCGGCAGCGCGGCGAGGTTGTAGCCGAACGCCCACAGCAGGTTCCCGCGGATCGTGCGCAACGTGGCCCGCGCCAACCGGATCGCGTCCGGCGCCACCGTCAGGTCCTCCCGGACCAGGATCAGGTCGGCGGCGTCGATGGCGATGTCGGTGCCGGTCGCGACGGCCAGTCCGAGGTCGGCGGTGGCCAGCGCCGGGGCGTCGTTCACGCCGTCGCCGATCACCGCGACCACGTGGCCTTCGGCGCGGAGGCCGCGCACCACTTCGGCCTTCTCGTCGGGCAGCACCTCGGAGATGACCCGTTCGATGCCGACCTCGTCGGCCACCGCCCGCCCGGTGGTGGCGTTGTCGCCGGTGAGCAGGATGGTGCGCAGCCCGAGCCGGTGCAGTTCGGCGATGGCCCGGGCCGCGGTGGGTTTCACCGCGTCGGCCAGCGCGAACACGGCGACGACCGCGCCGTCCTCGCCGCAGAGCACCGCGGTGCGGCCCTGCGCCTCCCAGTTCTCGCGGAGCCGGTCGAGCTCCGCGGGCACCTCCCAGCCCCGTTCGTCGAACAGCGCGCGGCGGCCGATGAGGACGTCGCGCTCCTCCACGACGCCGTGCGCGCCGAGCCCCGGCCGGGCCGCGAACGAGTGGACCGCGGGGAACCGGCCCGCCGTAGCGTCCACTTCGGACGGTGCGGCGGTTTCGGCCGATCCGGGTTCGGCGTCCGCCGCGCCGGAATCCGCCTCGGTGCGGGCGAACGCGGCGATCGCGGCGGCCACCGCGTGTTCCGAGGCGTCCTCGACGGCGCCCGCCCGGCGCAGCACCCCGGCGCGGTCCCGCTCCGGCGGCACGTGCAGCTCCACCACCGACATCCGCCCTTCGGTGACGGTGCCCGTCTTGTCCAGCACCACGGTGTCCACGTCGCGGGTCGATTCCAGCGCCTGGTAGCCCTTGATGAAGATGCCCAGCGTGGCGCCGCGCCCGGACGCCACCATCAGCGCCGTCGGCGTGGCCAGGCCCAGCGCGCACGGGCAGGCGATCACCAGCACCGCCAGCGCCGCCGTGAACGCCCGGTCCGAGTCGCCGGTCCACAGCAGCCAGGCCAGCAGGGTCAGCGCCGATCCGGCCAGCACGGCGGGCACGAAGTACGCGGAGATCCGGTCCGCGAGCCGCTGCACGGCGGCCTTCCCGGACTGGGCCTCGGACACCAGCCGCAGCATCGCCCCGAGCCGGGTGTCCGCCCCGACCTGGGTGGCCCGCACCACGAGCCGCCCGTCGAGCACGGCGGTGCCGCCGAGCACCGCGTCCCCCGCGCCGACCTCGACGGGCGCCGACTCGCCGGTCATGGCGCTGCGGTCCAGCGCACCGCGGCCGTCCTCGACGACCCCGTCGGTGGCGACCGTCCCGCCGGGCCGCACCAGGAACCGCTGCCCGGCGCGGAGTTCCGCCGCCGGGACCTCCCGCTGCGAGCCGTCGTCGAGCAGCACGGTCACGTCCTTGGCCCGCAGCGCGGCCAGCGCGTGCAGCGCGTCCCCGGCCCGCCGCTGCGCCCGCGCCTCGAAGTACCGGCCGGCCAGGACGAACGCGGTGACGCCCGCCGCGACCTCCAGGTACAGCGCGCCCTGCGGGTTCAGCAGCAGCCACCAGCCGGGTTCGCCGACCGGGTCGGGCCGGGCGAACATCGCGTACAGCGACCAGCCGACGGCGGCGGTGACGCCCAGCGACACCAGGGTGTCCATCGAGGACGCACCGCGCCGAGCACCGCGCAGCGCGGCCCGGTGGAACGGCCACGCGGCCCAGCCCGCCACCGGCAGCGTCAGCGCCACCAGCAGCCATTGCCAGCCCGGGAAGCGGGCCTGCGGCACCACCGTGAACAGGATCGACAGGTCGCACAGCGGCACGAACAGCACCACCGCGACCAGCATCCGCCGCCACAGGTCGCGGACCCGGTCCGGCGCCGCACCGCCCGCGGCGGGCTCGGGTTCCGCGTCCGGTGGCGGCACCGGTTCCGCGTCGTAGCCGGCCCCGCGCACGGTGCTGATCAGCTGCTCGACCTCGTGCTCGGCGGAGAACTCGACGGTGGCGACGGCCGTCGCGTAGTTCACGCCCGCCCGCACCCCGTCGAGCTTGTTGAGCTTGCGCTCCACCCGGGTCGCGCAGGCGGCGCAGGTCATCCCGCGCACGGCCAGCTCGACCTGCCGGGGTGGTTCCGTCGCCGTCGAGCCGTGGGGCGGTCCGGTCGGCTGGGTCGTCGTCGGGGACATCGGGCAAACCTCTCGCGGAACTCCGGTGGCCCGCGATCAGGCCACCCGTGCACACAGTCGGGCCGGCCCGGGGCCGGGTTCCCGCGGCTCGCTGTGAGCTGCGGAACTCGGGGGCCGCACTTCAATGATCACGGGTCGAACACGCGTTCGCCACTACACGATCGGTCGACGTCAGGCGGGGTCCTTGACCAGCTTCGCCACGAAGAAGCCCTCGAAGACGTCCGAGGGCCGCACCCGCACCGCGTGCCGCAGGCCCGGGTCGAACTTCTCGCCCCGCCAGGAACCCAGGCCCGGCAGGAACTCCTCCTCGCTGAACCCGAGCGGCGCCACCGACAGGTCGGCGTGCCTGCGCAGCACCTTGTGCACCGGGAACTCGTCCTCCTCCGGGCTCAACGTGCACGTCGAGTACACCAGCGTCCCGCCCGGCTTCAGCAGCTTGTAGGCCGCGTCGCACATCTTGGTCTGCAGGTGCTTGTACTTCTCGATCCGCTCCTCGGACCAGTACCGCAGCGCGTCGGACTTGCGCAGGTTCACCCGGCCCTCCCCGGAGCACTGCACGTCCAGCAGGATCCGGTCGAAGCGCTCCGCGGGCACCGACTTGTCGATGTACTGCGCGTTGTGCGTGGTCAGCTCGGCGTGCCGCACCCCGTAGAGCTCGGCCAGCTCGGCGAGCTTGGCCGCCCGCGGCGGTGCCGAGTCGTTCAGCCACAGCTCGCCCTCGTTGCCGGTGCGCGCGGCGATGTGGAACGCCTTCCCGCCGGGCGCGGCGGCCACGTCGAGCACCGAGTCCCCGGGCTGCGGGTCCAGCGCCACCGGCGGGATCAGGCTCGCCGCGTTCTGCAGGTACACCCGCCCTTCGTGGGCGAGCGGCAGCACCTCGTCGAAACCGTCGTTGTCCGGCCAGAAGAACGAGTGCTCGCACCAGTCCACCGGGATCAGCCCGGGCGCCTTCGCGCGCACGAACTCCAGCGTCTCGCGGTAGCGCGGCTCGTCCAGCAGCCGGTTGACCCGGATCGAGGTGGGCCGGGCACCGCGGAACACGGACTCGACCTGGTTCGGACGGATGCCGAGCACCTCCGACATCCGCTTCTCGAACGCACGGGTCTTGCGCTGGCTGCTCACGGCCGCTGCTCCTGTCGGGTCGTCCGGTCCGGTACCCGAAGCCTGGCACGACCGCCTCGCGCACGGCGCCCCCGGGCCCGGCCCACGGCCCGCCCGCGATCACTCCCGCGCGGGAACCGGTCCCCTCCGGCGGGGGAGTCGGCGGGCTGGTGCACCGGGCGGTCCTCGTGGCACGGCGGAGGGTGAGCGGCGGTGGCGGGGAACCGTCGCCTCGCACGGCGCGGCGCTGTTCGGCCTCGCGCACGCGCAGTGGCTGGTGGACGCGGCTGCCCACCGGATGGGCCGGAGCGTTGCTCGCGGCGGCGCCGGTGCGGACCGACCGGGCGGGGTGGCGGGTACCATCGGGCGCAGCGGTGGTGGGGCTCGCCGCTCCGAAGGTCGGAGAACCGCGGCACGACGCCGCCAACAGTCCCTATCGGACCGGACGCGTGCCGTCTGGTCGCGGTAGGAGGCGTGCATGGCGAACCCCGACGAGGCCGTCGATCCGGACGTGGATTCCCGGATTCCCGCGCAGCGGCGCGAACTCTCCCGCACCAGGGGTGCGGTCCTGCTGGTCATCGCGCTCGGCGGCGGGCTGGGAGCGCTGGCCCGCTACGGCATCTCGCTGCTGCTGCCGACCGAGCCGGGGCGGTTCCCGTGGGCGACGTTCGGGATCAACGTGCTGGGCTGCCTGCTCATCGGCGTGCTGATGGTGCTGATCACAGAGGTGTGGACGGCGCATCCGCTGGTGCGGCCGTTCTTCGGCGTCGGCGTGCTCGGCGGGTTCACCACGTTCTCCACCTACGCGGTGGAATTCTCCGCGCTGCTGGCGCCGGGGACCGTGCTGATCGCGGCCGCCTACCTGGCGGGGACGTTGCTGTGCGCGCTGCTGGCGGTGCTGCTCGGCGTGGCGTTGACCCGGTGGGCGGTCACCAGGGAGGTGGGCTGAGATGGCCTTGCGCATGTCCGTGTTCCTCGGTGCCGACGACCGGTGGCACCACAAACCGCTCTACCACGAGATCGTCAAGCGGGCTCGGGACGCGGGCCTGGCCGGGGCGACCGTGCTGCGCGGCGTGGAGGGCTACGGGTTGTCGTCCCGGGTGCACACGACGCGGCTGCTGGACCTGGCGGAGGACCTGCCGGTGCTGGTGGTGATCGTGGACTCCGAGGCGAAGGTGCGCGGGTTCCTGCCGCAGCTGGACGGGTTGATCGGTGACGGCGCGGTGGTGCTCGACGAGGTCGAGACGATCGTCTACCGGGGGTACGAGCGGGCGTGACGGCGGTGCTGGTGTTCCTCGGGGCGATGGTCGGCGCCCCGCTGCGGTACCTCACCGACCGCGCCGTGCAGTCCCGGCACGACACGTTGTTCCCGTGGGGGACGTTGACGGTGAACGTGCTGGGGTCGCTGGTGCTGGCCGCGCTGGCCGGGGCGGGCGGGGCGTTGCCGCCGCTGGTCGCGGAGCTGGTCGGCGTCGGGTTCTGCGGCGCGCTGACCACGTACAGCACGTTCAGCTACGAGACCTTGCGGCTCGCGGAGGACCGCGCGTACTTCTACGCGGCGCTGAACGTCGTGATCAGCGTGCTCGCGTCGGTGGGTGCTGCGCTGCTGGGGCACACCGCGGTGCAGGCCGTGGTCTGAACGCCGGCGCGATCCGGCCTCGGCCGAACGGCCGGGATCGGGCGGCGGGCGGCCGTGATCCGCCATTTCACCGCTCGTGGGGGAATTCCCCGGCCGAGCCCGGGCGGAAGCATTCCGGCGGCGTGCCGAACGCACTCTGGATTCCGAACGGACCCGCGGCACCGAGAAATCACCGGTTGCCGATATCGCGAAGGGAATCCCGCATGGGAATGAAGAATTCGGTTCGTCGGATCTCCGTGGGCGCAGCCGCGCTGCTGGGCGGCGCGCTTCTCGCCGGGACGGTCGGTGCGGCCGCCGCGTCGGCCGCCGAACCGGGCGCGGTGCAGTTCTGCGCGCAGGGCGATTACGCGGCGTACGTGGACATCCACTCCGTCGACCTGGGTGACGGCACGCTCTCGCCGGGCATGCTGAGCACCGTCCAGGAACCCGGCCAGTGCTGGGAGAGCGACCTCGGCTCGATCGGTCCGGACGCGCCGGTCGACGTCTGGGGAATTCGCGCCGACGGTTCCACCTTCCACGTGGGCGCGTCCACCGTCGATCCTGGATCCGGAACCGGTCTCGGCGCCCAGGGCACTGCGGCGAATCCGTCGTTGGCCCAGTGGTGAGCTAGCCGGACGGGCTCGGAATTCTCGGGCGCGAAGAATTCCGGGCCCTCCTCCGAATCACTTTCGACTTCCCGGGCATCACGATCCGGCGGAGGACCTGGCGCCGGACGGCGTCCGCCGCGAAGGTGGAACCGCACCGGACCGCACCAGGAAGGACCACCATGACCGCACGGTTCAACCCGCGCGTCCTGCTGTTCGACATGGACGGCACGCTCGTCGACTCCACCGCGGTGGTCGAACGGACCTGGCGCGACTTCGCGGCACGGCACGGGCTGGACGCGGCCGACATCCTCGCCGATTCGCACGGCCGCCGCGGTGGTGAGACCGTCGCCCGCCACCTGCCCGCGGGTGCCGACGTCGCCGCCGAGACCGCCCGCGTCGACGAGCAGGAGCTGCGGGACCTCGACGGGGTCGTGGCCATCCCGGGCGCCGCCGAGCTGCTGGCCGGACTGCCCGCCGGGAGCTGGGCGCTGGTGACCTCGGCCGGCCCGGAGCTGGCCGCGCGCCGGATGGCCGCGGTCGGGCTGCCGATGCCGGACGTGGTCGTCACCGGCGAGGACGTGCGGCGCGGCAAACCCGATCCGGAGGGCTACCTGCGGGCGGCGGCAGCGCTCGGCGTCCCCGCGACCGAGGCGTTGATCTTCGAGGACGCCGAGGCGGGGATCGAGGCCGCGCGCGCCGCGGGCGGCCGGGTGGTCGTCGTCGGCTTCCGCACCGGCCCCGCCACCAGCGGGCTGCCCCGCATCGCCGACTTCACCGGGGTCCGGGCGGACTCGGCGGAATCCGGTCTGACCGTGGAACTCCGCGCGCCCGCCGACGAGGAGGCCGCCCGCCGCTGACCTGATGGCCGACGGGAACGCGCCGATCGGCCGAGGTGCCGGGGGACGCGCTCCGGAGATGCTGTGGCACGTGGCCGACGCGTACCTCCTGCCGATCCGCACCGCAGCGGTGCTGTTCCCGCTCCTCGCCTTCGTCCTGCTGGTCCCGGTGGCCGTCGTGCTCTACCGCAGGCACGGCGTGATGCGCTGGTGGGCGCTGTCGTTCTACGCCTTCCTGTACTACTTGATCACCGCGTACTGCCTGGTGCTGATGCCGCTGCCGGGCACCGCGGTGGACGTGTGCCGCGAATACCCGCGGATGGGGCAGTGGCAGCTGACGCCGGGCAACACGTTCGCGGACGTGTGGAAGGAATCCGGCCACCGGGTGACCTTCGGCGACCTGGTGCTGCACAACTCGGCGGTGATCGAGACCGGGTTCAACCTGCTCCTGCTGCTGCCGCTGGGCGTGTTCCTGCGCTACCACTTCCGCCGCGGGCCGTGGACGTCGCTGGCGGTGGCGGCGGCCGTGGCGCTGTCGTTCGAGGTGACGCAGGGGACCGGCGTGTTCGGTATCTACCCGTGCCCGTACCGGTTGTTCGACGTGGACGACCTGGTGGTGAACACGCTCGGCGCGATGCTCGGCTGGTGGCTCGGCGGGCAGGTGGGGCGCGCGATGCCCGCGCTGAACGCCCTGGACGAGCGGGTGCTGGCCCGGCATCCCGTCCCGTTCGGGCGTCGGGCGGTGGCGCTGGTGCTGGACATCGCGGGGGCCGCGGTGCTGAGCGCGCTCGCCCTGGTCGTGGTGATCATGTTCGGCCTGCCCGCGTGGTGGGGGCCGGCGGTGGTGTTCGGCGGCTGGTTCGTGGCGCTGCCCGCGTGGACCGGGGCGACTCCGGGCAAGCGCTTGCTGTTGCTGGAGCTCGTCGACGACTCGGGTGCTCGTCCGGCGGCGTGGCGGCTGCTGCTGCGCGCCGTGGTGCTGGCGATGCCGTTCCTGCCGCCGCTGCTGCTCGTGCTGCTGGCGGCCGACACGTTCGGCGGCCGGGGCGTGCCCGGTGCCGTGCTGCGGGTGGCCCGATCCGGTGCTCTCGACGAGAACGTGCTGCTGGCGGGGCTGTTCGCCGTGGTGGTGGGGGTGGCCTCGACGGTCCTGGTCGCGCTGTACGCGCTGGTGGTGCGGCTGCATCCGGCGGACCGCAGCCTGCACGAGCTCGCCTCGGGAGTGCACAACCGAGCCCTCCCGCACCACAACGCGCCCCACCCGGTGCCGGCGGAGCAGCGGGACGACGAGCCGGCCCCGGCACCGCGGTGAACGCGCGGCGGCCCCGGCGGGACGTGCGCCGGGGCCGCTCGTGCACCGCTCAGCCGTCGAAGCGGCCGTCCTTGGTGGCCCGCAGGAACACGGTCCACTGGTCGGTGGTGGCGGTGAAGTGCCCCGCACCGCGGTCCTTGCTGTCCCGCACGGCGGCACCCCCGGCCACCCCGCCGACCTCGACGCAGTCGCTGTGCTGGTGGCTGCGGGTGGACGTGCGCCACCCGGTCGGTGCCGACAAGCCCGAAACCGTCACGTCGTTCATCCCCTCCGGTCGAGAACCTCGTCGATACCGTGCCGCTCCCGCACCACGACGCGCCCGGCCGGGCCGAACCGGCGAACGGTCGCGGAGCCGCAGCGGACGGCGGCCCTGAGGATTCCGCCCCCGGGCCGCAGCTCAGCCGTCGAAGCGGCCGTTCTTGGTGGCTCGCAGGAACGCGGTCCACTGGTCGGTGGTGGCGGTGAAGTGCCCCGCGCCCCGATCCTTGCTGTCCCGCACGGCGGCACCCCCGGCCACCCCGCCGACCTCGACGCACGCGGTCTGCTGCCCGGACCGAGAGGACTTCCGCCAGCCCGTCACCTGCTGTTCCATGAGCTCTACTCCTCTGCGCGCTCGATGTGGGAGGAGATGAGATCCGTGGTCTGCTCCTCGCTCATCACTTCCTGCCGGAGAGTACCGACGGCATCGCGGTACGCCGAGATCGTCGCCGGGCGAGAGATGAACACGCCGCTCGCCAGCATCTCCACGTGCACGATCGGCGCGGCTTGCGGGAACTCGAAGAACATGAAGTGGCCACCCCGCAGAGGCGTCCACCGGTGCAGTCCGCTCGGTAGCACTCGGATGGAGATGCCGGGTTTCTCGGCCAGCTTTCGGAGATGACGGAGCTGGTCCACCTGTTCTTCCGGCGCGCAGACCTGATCCGTCAGAGCTTGCTCAGCCAGGATCGCCTCGAACTTCGGTCCGTTCCGCTTCTCCAACAGGTCGCGGCGCCCGGCCCGCAGCCCGATCTTCGCTTCGCGCTCGGCCGCGGGCAGATCGCTCATGACGGCCCGCGCGTAGTCCGAGGTCTGCAGCAGGCCGGGGATCAACAGCGGTGCGACTTCGGTGATCGCGGTCGCGGTGCGCTCGTACTCGATCAGCGTCACCAACTCGTCGCGGACCCCGGGTATTCCAGGTCTGAGCCAGTCCGGATCGTCGACCTCGCGCGCGATCCCGACGAGGCGTTCGCGCTCGGTGCTCGACAGTTCCAGCGCGGAGAGGATCGCGCTGACGTCTGACTTCGTGCGGATCCGCTACGCGCCGGGCCTGGTGGGCGAGACCCGCCGGGTCGTGCACGCGGGTGTTCGCCGCCCGGACGGGGACTGGGGCACGCTCTGCGCGGCGGTGCTGCGCGCGGACGAAGCGGAGCTCGTCGACGGCCTCCGCGGCATGCCGTGCATGGTGTGCGTCCGCACGACGGCGCTCCGGTCCGCCGCCGCGCGCGCCGAACTCGGCTTCGAGGCACCGGCGTGACCGGGTGGGCCTGGCTGACCTCGGAGTGGTGCTCGACCTGGCACCTGGTGGGTCGTGGTGCGCGGGGAGCGGTGATCGTCGCGACCTGCGGGCACCCGCTCACCGGCCGGATGTCGCGCGTCCTGGACATCCCACCGCCGGACGGGCGCGAGGTGTGCCAGTCCTGCGTCGCGGCGGTGGCGCACGACGACGAGCCGGGAACGTCGTCCGCATTCGAGATCGCCTTGGTCGTGCTGTCCGAACGCCGCTCGTTCCACGCCGAACCGCCGCCGGAGCCGCCGATCGCCTGGCCCGAGCAGGACCCGGACGCGCCGGGCCGGATCGCGACACCGCAGTGGCTCCCACCGATCCCCGGATTCGGCCGCCGCCTGAGCGCGGCGGCCTGACCCGGACCGCGGCCGCCGTCCGCAGCCCCCGGCGGCAGGCCGCGCCTCGCCGGACTCGCTCCCCCGACCGCGAGCTCCGGCGAGGAACCCGGCCCCGGTACCCGGAACCCCTTCCCCGACGGGTACCGGGGCTTCGGGCCGGTGACCGGCCCACACGTCACCGGTCCGGAAGGCCGCCCCCCGGCCACGGCCGGGCCGCCGGTCAGCGGGGTGTGGTGTCGGCCGGGAACTCCTCGGTGCCGAGGACCAGGAGGAGGTCCAGGCGTTCGCGGGTGTCGGTGTCGGCGGGGGTGAGGACGAGGAGTTCTTGCCGCTGGTCCGGGGTGACGAGCGTTTCGCAGTCCATCAGCAGCGGCCCCACCCGCGGGTGCACCAGGGTCTTGCGGTCGGCGCGGCGGACGGCGACCTCGTGCTCGTCCCAGCGCCGCCGGAACTCGTCGCTCGCCGCCCGCAGGCGGTCCACCAGCGCGGCCACCTCAGGATCGTCCGCGCGGCGGCCCGCGGTCGCCCGCAGGTCCGCGACCAGCTGGTGGGAGTGCCGGTCGTGCTCCTCCGGCAGGTGCCGCAGCTGCACGTCGGGGTCGGTGAACCAGCGGTGCACCAGGTAGCGGCGGTCGCCGGTGAACCGCGTCTGATCGCCCATCAGCGCCAGGCTCGCCGGGTTCTGCGCCAGCACCTCGCCCAGGTCGGACAGCACCAGCGCCGGCGTGTCACCGAGCAGGTCGAGCATCCGCACCAGCCCGGCGCGGGCCGTGCGCGCGGTCGCGGCCGAGTGCGGCGGGTGGTGCCCGGCGAGGTGGAACAGGTGCGCGCACTCGTCGTCGGACAGCCGCAGCGCCCGCGCCAGCGCCCCGAGCAGCTGCGTCGACGGCTGGCTGCTGCGGCCCTGCTCCAGGCGCACCACGTAGTCCACCGACATGCCCGCCAGCATCGCCACCTCCTCCCGGCGGAGTCCGGCGGTGCGGCGCCGCGGCCCGGCGGGCAGCCCCACCTCGGCGGGGCGGACCGCTTCGCGGCGGCGGCGCAGGAAGTCGGCCAGGGCATCACGGTGCACGTCGCCATCTTGCTCCCGGTCGCGGACGGCATCCAGGGAGCGGCTCTCCCACGATGAACGCTCGCTCCCGCACCGCCCGGAATCCGCGCAAGGTGGACGGCGAGACCGACGACCGAGGAGAACACGCCATGCGGCAACGAAAGCTGGGGACGGCCGGGCCGGTGAGCTCCACGCTGGGGCTCGGCGCGATGGGCATGTCCGGGGAGGCCTACGGCACGGCCGACCGGGCGGAGAGCATCGCCACCGTGCACCGCGCGCTGGACGAGGGCGTGACGCTCATCGACACCGGCGACTTCTACGCGATGGGCCACAACGAGCTGCTGCTCGCCGAGGCGCTGCGCGGGCGCGACCGCGAGGACTACCTGCTGAGCGTGAAGTTCGGCGCGCTCCGCGGCCCCGGATGGCGCTTCGGCGGGCAGGACAACCGGCCGGAGGCGGTGCGGAACTTCCTGGCCTACTCGTTGCAGCGGCTGGGCACCGACCACATCGACGTGTACCGGCCCGCGCGGCTCGACCCGGCGGTGCCCATCGAGGACACCGTCGGGGCGATCGCCGAGATGGTCGAGGCCGGGTACGTGCGCCACATCGGCCTGTCCGAGGTGGACGCGGAGACGATCCGCCGGGCCCACGCGGTGCACCCGATCGCGGACCTGCAGATCGAGTACTCGTTGCTGTCCCGCGCGGTGGAGGCCGAGGTGCTGCCGACGCTGCGCGAGCTCGGCATCGGCCTGACCGCGTACGGCGTGCTGGGCCGCGGCCTCATCTCCGGGCACTGGAGCGCGGAGCGCAGCGGTGCCGCCGGGGACGCCCGTGGAGCCTCGCCGCGGTTCTCCAGCGGCAACGTGGAGCACAACCTGGCGCTGGTGGAGCAGCTGCGCCGGGTCGCGGACGAGAAGGGCTGCACCGTCGCCCAGCTGGCCATCGCATGGGTCGCCGCGCAGGGGGAGGACGTGGTGCCGCTGGTCGGCGCCCGCACCCGCGACCGGCTGGCGGAGGCGCTGCCCGCCGCGGACCTGCACCTCACCGCCGAGGACCTGACCGGGATCGAGGCCGCGGTGCCCGCCGGTTCCGCCCGCGGCGACCGCTACCCGGCCGCGTTCATGTCCGAGCTCGGCGTCGGGAACTGAGCGGGTCGCCACGCCGGGCACCGTTCGCTCGCGGAACCCGGCGCGGCGCCGACCGGCGTTCGCACCCCTCCGGCGAACGCAGGCCGCAGGCCGGGGTCCCGGTCCCGGCCTCACGCGGTCGCCGCGCTCCGGCGGGCCGCGATGGACAAGGTCAGCGCTTTGCGCAGGTGCGGCAGCCGCTCGTCGACGTGCGCGGCGACGGCTTTCGCCGCGTCCCGGTGCGCCCGCCGCTCCTTGCCGGTGAACGCGGTGCGCACGTCGCCTTCGAGGGCGAACGCGGCCAGCACCACGTCGTGCGGTTCGTGCGCGGTGGGCGGGCGCCCGCCCAGCACCACGTCCCGCACCCGGTCCTGCACTTCCCGGACCCGCCCGGGGTCGGCGGGAGCGATGTCGTGGACCGGGAACAGGCCCAGCGCGCGATGCCGCTCCGCGGTGATCACCCCGGCGGCGGCGAGCCGGTCGCGCACCGCGCCCTCCGCGTGCTGGAAGCCCGTGTCGATGAGCGTGGTCCAGCGGCGCGGCCGGTCCTCGCGGACGGCGTCGAGCACGTGGGCGAGGAACGCGTCCTCCGGCGCCGCGGCCGGGGTGCGTTCGGCCTTGCCGCCGCCCTCGCGCAGCAGTCCCCGTTCGACGAGCTCGACGACCGCGGCCGCGCGCAGCAGCGATCCGCGCACCAGAACGCTCGCCGCGTCGAGCTTGCCCTTGTCCACGTCGTAGGACAGCAGGAACATCCGGTCCGGCAACGACTCGTTCACGGCGTCTCCTCGTCTTCCGGCTGCGGCATCGGGTCCGCGGCCAGGATCTGCTCCAGGTGCACCAGGACGTTGATCTGCGCCGGGTTGTAGAGGTCGACGATGGCCTTGCCCATGGTCTCCCGCGCGAAGCGCGGGCCGCTCGGCGCGTCGACGTTCGCCTTGTGCAGCCCGGGGAACTCGCGGTACAGCTCGCGGACGAACGGTGCGGTGCGCTCCGCCAAGGCCCGGCAGGCGGCGTCGTCGGCGTCCGCGGGCAGCGCGTCGAACTCGGCGCTCATCGGGTCCGGCGGCATGTCCTGCAACATGTCCGAGTAGGCCTGCACGCCCTGCGGGCCGAGCACCCGGGACATCACCACCACCAGCGAACGGTCCGCATCGGACAGCGTCGCCTTCTTCGCCGCCGGGGCGAACTCCCTCGGCAGATCGGTCGGCACGGACTGGCGGAGGATCAGGCCGAGCTCCACGCGGGCGCGTTGCAGGCGTTCGATCGTGGTGGCGAGCTCCGCGTCGAGGGTGCGCAGCGCCTCCTCCGGGTGGTCGTCGGTCTCGCCCATCTCCGCGATCTGCGACAGCGAGAAGCCCAGGTCGGTGAGCCGCTTGATCCGCAGCACCCGCACCAGGTGCGTGACGCCGTACTGCTTGTAGCCATTGGCGCGCCGCTCGGGCTCGGCCAGCAGCCCGACGTCGTGGTAGTGCCGCACCGCCCGCAGGCTCGTCCCGGCCAGCTCGGCGATCTCGCGAGTGCTCCACGCCACTTCCGACACCTCATCGTTCGCATCCGTCCGACGCGACCGCGCCGGGCACCAGTAGTCGAAACCGTGCCGCTGCGGCATGGTCAAGCCCGGCCGCCCGCAAAATCGGAAAAGCGACCCGGGTCACAGCCGGAGTCGCCTGGCTCGCCCCGCGGAGGACCGCCGTTCCGGACCCGCTCACCCGCGGACCGCTCCCCGCGGCGATCCGGCCTGCGCGACAGCCGAGGGTTTCCCCGACCGCCCGAACGCGGCGGGATCGAGAACCACCCGGCCCTGGTTGGCTCCGAACCCGACCGAAGGAAAGGTCGGCCCCAGCGCCGGCGCCCGGCTGCCGGTGTCGCCGCGACAGGTTCCGCGCGGCACCGCCCGTACCCCGAGCAGCACGGCCCGGCGAACGCGGGAGGGGTGTCCGGCACCGACGTGGGAGCGCCGCCGAACACCCCTCCCGGACGAGACCCCACGCCGCGTGCGTGGTGCGCGAGCCCGATCCGCAGGCGCCGCGGATCGGGCTCGCGTCTTCGGGCGCGCGCTCGCGGTTCCCTCAACACCGGCACCGTGCGAGCCTGCCGACCGCCGGAGCCCACGACGACGGCGATCGGACGCCCCGGAAGAGGCCGTCCCGGCCAGTGGACCGCGCCGCTTCTAGTGCCCCGGACTCACAGGTTCGGGTCGTCGCGCACGGTCAACTCGGCCAGGTACTGGTCGCGGTTGCTCAGCAGCGGGTACGAGGGCATCGGCAGGTCGAAGGAGTGGAGCAGGTCTCGCAGCAGGTCGCGTTCGGCAGACGTGACCGCGAGACCGTGCTTGCGCAGCGTGCCGATCAGGCCGTACGCCAGTTCCGCTAGCTCGCCGACGTGGACGAACGTGCGGAACTGCGTCACCCGGTCTGCGGGCAGGCGATCGGACAAGCTGTCCACCAGGGCTTTCGCCGTGTTCACCGCTGCGGTGGTCGCCACGTTGGCACTCCTTGGTAGTCGGCCGCCGGACGCGTGATCCGGTCAGCCATCGAGCAGTTTCCCTGTCGGCATGTCGCTACGCGAACCCATCTGCCAACCCATCATCCCTCTCCCGCACCTCGGCCTCGTGCGCCTGCTCGGCTTGCTCGCGCCTCCGTTCGGCGGCCTCGTGGCGCCTCTCGGCTTCCTGGTGCTCCTGCTCGGCCTGTCGCGCCAGATCGGCTTCGGCCTGGTCCTGCATGAGTTCCTGGCGCTCCCGCTCGGCCTCAGCCCGGTCCTGTTCGGCTGCCGCGCGTTCCCGTTCGGCCGCCTGGCGTTCTTGCTCGGCCTCTCGCTCGGCAGCCTCATCACCATCGCGATGGGCGTTGTCGGCGCCCTGCTCGGCCTCCCGCGCTTCGTCCTCCGCTCGCCGTTTCTCGGCCTCCGCCTGCTCCTTTTCCTGCTCGGCCTCTTCCTGCCGCTGCTGGTCGAGAGGCGTGATCGGTTGCGGTACGCCGTCCTCGTCGTTGCGGCGCACCCCCTCACCCGCTACCGGGTAGGCGGTCCTGATCCGGCCGTCCTCCTCCACGATGACTTCTGACTTGACCCCGTCCTTCGTCCCCTCGACCTTCCAGGAGGTGCCACCATCGGGGTCGGTCTGCTCCACCGGGCGTGCATCGGGATTCTTGGCTATGTCCTCGGCGTGGGACGTGATCTTCTCGTCGCTCCAGCCGTCGGGGTAGATCGACTCGTTCGGCTCCCTGCTGTCCGGGGCGTGCTGATCGAGGATGTGGTTGTCGCTCTTCCAATCCCGGTGGATCTCGTCCGGATCGGGATGGTCGCCGGGCAACTCGTCCCACTTGCTGCCCGACGCGGTGGGGGCGGCCGCCGTCTCGAAGTCCGCAGGCCCGCTGGCCGTTTCGAGGCTGAGTGCGGTGTCGTTGTTGGCCTGCCGCGTCTGCTGCCTGCTCCGTCCCAGCAGTTCGGTCGCCGCCTGCTCTTCCCCCTGCTGCCAGAGCCGAGCCGCCTCGGCCGCATTGCGCTGGCCCCACTCCAGGGTGTCCGCGTAACGGGAGAGCGCCGCAGCTGACCTGGCCAGGGCCTCGCCGGCTTCGCTCCACCGCCGCGAGTCCTCGGTCCGCGCAGCGGTGAAGGCCTCCGCCGCCGCCCCATGCCACTGCCCGACGTCCAGCCCGGACAAGCCCTTCCCCGTCGCGGCGAGGGTCTCAGCGAGTTCGTGCCAACGTCGGGCAGCCGCCCGCAATTCCCCGGGATCGCCGGGAACCAGTTCGCTCGGATCGGATGTCCGACCCAGCTCAGCCATCCCGGCTCGTCAGCACCGCGTCGAGTGCGCTGGCGCTGGCCCGGTCCGCTGCCTCGTACTCCGCAGCGGAGCTGACGAGGTGGTCCCCCCAGGCGTCTCCCGCCTCGATGAAACCGGCCACACTGGTCTGCCACTGCGCGCTGAAGGCGTCGATCGCCCGCGCGAGGCCACCGCGTCCCACATCCGCCGCGGCCACCGCGATGGAGCGCGAGTCGAACACGCGCAATTCATCGATCACCTGATGAGCTCGCCCTCCTGCCGCCCGCAACATCTCAGGATCGACAGCGAATCCGTCCCCCATATCGGCTCCTAGCGGATCAACGGGCCGGGCCCGAACATCACTTCCGTGACGTTAGCAGCGCCGGGTGCGCGGACGCGCCGACCGAACGAACACCACGCACCGTCCATTCGTCGCAGCAGCGCCGTTTTCGCCGCTTTCCGCTGTGGTTCCGGAACGGGCGTGGCCGGCCGTCGGCGAACCGGGAGCGGAGATCGCGGGCGGCCCAGGAGATCGTTCGACGGCGTGCACGGCGGCAGTGGCCCCACAGGCGGAGCGCGGCGTCGGCGAGCTCAGCCGCCCGTCACCGCGCGTTCGCAGGACCGAGAACTCGGAGTGCCAAAACGGGGCCGCAGAACCTCGCACGCACGGGCGGGCGGCTCGACGCCCCTTGCGGGAGACCCCGGCGGTCGAATCCGAGCCGACCGCATCCCCGAGTCCCACATGCAGCGGAGCGCCCCCGGCAGGATTCGAACCTGCGACACCGGCTTTAGGAGAGCCGTGCTCTATCCCCTGAGCTACGGGGGCGTGGTCGACGTGTCGACGGTCGAAGGGTACCGGCCGAGGTGCGGCGGGGGACAGCAGGGCCGGGCCGGAACGGGATCTGCGGGGCGTGGCGGTCGCGTATGGTGAGGAGATCGTCACTGGAAAGCGATACCGGCGCTGCCGGTGCGGTCTGGGCCGGTGCGGTCCGGGGGAGTGGGATGGGCAACGAGAACCGCGGCGATGTCGAGCAGCTCGTCCAGGCCGGGTCGATCGGGCAGGTGCACTTCCACCAGCGGGTTCCGGTGGCGTTGCGCGCCGAGGAGCTGCAGCCGGGGCAGGCCGGTTTCGTGGACCGGGAGGCCGAGCGCGCCGAGCTGGACGCCGCGGTGGCGCGCAGCGGGGAATACCCGGCCTGCGTGCTGGTCAGCGGCCCGCGCGGCTCCGGCAAGACGGCGTTGGTGCGGCAGTGGATGCACGAGTCGCCGCTGCGGTTCCGGCACCGGATCTACCTGGACCTGCGTGATCGGGACGCCACGAAGCTGGACGTGATCTCGCACTGCCTGCACGCGTTCGGGCTCGACGTGCCCGCCTCCGCCGACGCGGCCGAAGGGCTGTTCCGCAGCTTCACCAGGGAGCACGACGTGGCCCTGGTGCTGGACGACGTCGCGAATCCGCGGGACTTCCTGCCGCTGGTGCCGTCCTCGCCGGGCGGGCTGCTGGTGCTCATCGCGTGGCGGCAGCGGCCCGAGCTCGCCGTGGACGGCGTGGTGCCGCTCGGGTTGCGGCGGCTCGACGCCGAGCCGGGGGTGGCGTTGCTGCGCACCGGCGCGGGCGCTCGGGTGGACGCGGAACCGGAGCAGGCACGGCGGATCGTGGAGCTGTGCGGCGGGTTGCCGATCGCGATCCGGATCACCGCGGGGTGGCTGGCGAAGTGGCCGACGCGGAAGCTGGCGCGGATCGTGGCCCACCTGGAAGGCGACGGGCGGCTGGAGAAGTTCGTCGAGGACGGCGTGCCGGTGGTGCTGCGGCACTTCGACGAGGTCCTCGCCGAACTCCCCACCGAGCAGCGCGCGCTGCACCGGCTGCTCGGGCACGTCCCGGGGCCGACGTTCGCCGCCGACGCCGTCGCGGCGCTCGCGGAGCTCTCCACCGACGACGCCGAGGACCTGCTCGCCGAACTGCACGAGGCGAACCTGCTGGAGCGCACCGACCAGGACGAATACCGGTTTCACGACCTGGTCCGGCTGCACGCCGAACGGCTGCACGCCGCGGACGACGGCGCGCTGCGGCGGCTCGTGGACTGGTACCGGGTGCGCGGCGCCCACGCGGACCGCGCGGTGCTGGAGCCGCAGCGGCTGCGGGTCGGGCAGGACGACGCGCTGCTCACCGGGCCGAACCCGTTCACCGACGGCACCGCGCGGGAATGGCTGGACCGGGAGCGGGTGAACCTCGTGCACGTGCTGGCCGCCGCGCACGAGCAGGGCTGGGACCGCGCGGTCATCTCGCTCTGCGACGGTCCGCTGTGGACGGTGCACCAGCAGCACAAGCACTACGCGGACGTGGTTCCCGCGCTGGACCTGGGCATCGGCTCGGCGCAGCGGTGCGGTGACCTGGTCGCCGAATCGCGGCTGCGGACCCTGCGCACGCAGCTGCTGCTGGAGCTGCGCGAGTTCGACGCGGCGCTGGAATCCGGGGAGCGGGCGCGGGAGCTCGCCGAGCGGGCCGGGCACCGGCGGGTCCTCGCCTCCGCGCTGGAGTTCCTCGGCAAGGTGCGGACCGCGCTCGGCGACTGGGATGCGGCGCTGGAACTCCTCGGGCGGTCCAGGGAGATCAACCTGGAACTCGGCAAACCCCGCGCCGCCGCGCTGCAGGAATACCTGCTGGCGCGGGCGCTCGTCGGGCGCGGTGAACCGGCCGCGGCGCTGGAGGTGCTGGCCGCGGCGCGGCACCGGCTCCGGGACTTCCCGAACGACCGGCGCACCCCGGACCGCATCCGCGTGGTGGCCGCCCGCGCGCACCAGGCCCTCGGCCGCCACGCCGCGGCCGTCGAGGAGCTCCGCGCCGCGGAGGCGGCCATCCGCGCCCGCGGCGGTGGCCACGACCTCGTCGAACCGCTCGAACTGCTCGCGGAATCCGCGCGGCACGACGGGAACGAAGCCGCGGCACGCGCGGCCCTGGCCGAAGCCGCGGAGCTGCTGGAGACCGCGGGCCACCCGGACGCCGCCCGGCTGCGCGCGCTGCTGGACTAGTCCGGGAGCGGGACGAACGGGTCCACCGGTTCGGGAACCGCGGGGAACGCGGGTTCCGGCAGCCCCAGCTGGGCGTAGAGCACCGCGCGGAGCCGCGACACCGCCTCGACCGGAGGCAGGAACGCCCGCGCAGCCAGGAGTTCGTGCTCCGGGACCGGTTCCGCCGCCGCCACCTCGGACGCCGACGACAGGTGCCGCGCCCGCGCGCCCAGTTCCGCGATCGGCGTACCCGGGGCCAGCTCGTCGGCGCCGAAACCGGCTAGCAGCAGGGGTTTTCCCAACGCCGCCGCGTACAGCGCCAGCGAACCGTGGTCCGCCACCACCACGTCCGCGGCGACCAGCACCGCCCGCCAACCCCGGTGCGGCGGCACCAGCAGCAGACCCGCCCGCCGGGCCGCGCGGGTCCACCGGCCCAGCTGCCAGGCGCTGTGCCTCGCCCAGACGTTCGGGTGCAGCACGAGCGCCACCTGCGCGTCCGGGTGCGCCGTCGTCAGCTCGGCCGCCAGCTCCGGGTGGCGCGCGAACAGCGAACCCGGTCCCCACGTGGAACTCACCAGCACCAACCGCCGGTCGCCGACGCCCAGCTCGGCGCGGTACCGCTCCCGCATCGGCAGGCTGGCGCGCAACCGGGCGAAGCACGGATCGCCCACCACCGCGGCGCGTTCCGCCGCGGGCGGGCACGACTCGCGCAGCAGCTCCAGCTGGTTCCGGTGCGACAGCGCCAGGACCGACGGCACGACGCGTCCACTGTGGAGCAACTGCTCGGCGGACAGACCGGAGATGTCCGCCGCCACACCGGAATCCGTCGGGCGCAGCTTGTGGTAGCCCGCGCCGTGCGGCAGCGTCACCACCGGGACGTCCAGCTCGTGCAGGGCGCCGTTGCTGCTCGGCGACACCGCCAGGTCGACGTGCTCCTGCGTCGCGGACTCCCACGGCAGCGAGCGCATCCCCGCCGCGTCCAGGAAACCGCGCAGGTCCGCGCCGAACTCCGAGCCCTCGGCGACCGCGAACCGCGCCTCCACCCGGAAGTCGTCGGCGAGCACGGCGAAGACGTCCTGCAACCGGTCCAGCGCGGTCAGCGTGCGGACGACGCCCAGCACGCGGCGGCGGACCGGGACCGTGGACCAGCGGTCCGCCCGCTCAGCCACGACGCCACCGGGCTTCCGGGCTTCCGGGCTTCCGGGCTTCCGGGCTTCCGGGCTTCCGGGCTTCCGGGCTTCCGGGCTTCCGGGCTTCCGGGCTTCCGGGCTTCCGGGCTTCCGGGCTTCCGGGCTTCCGGGCTTCCGGGCTTCCGGGCTTCCGGGCTTCCGGGCTTCCGGGCTTCCGGGCTTCCGGGCTTCCGGGCTTCCGGGCTTCCGGG